>NZ_BDFE01000007.1 GCF_001748225.1 Desulfoplanes formicivorans | reverse complement strand
CCATCTCGAACTCGGAAGTTAAGACCTCCAGCGCCGATGATACTCCGGATCCATCCGCGGGAAAGTAGGTCGTCGCCAGGACTTCTTCTTCAAAGAGCCCTCATATCTTCACGATATGAGGGCTCTTTGCCTATGGTGCTTCGGGGCATATTGGCGTACCCCTAGCGGTGGACAGGAAGTGTCCACCTCAACGCACCACCCCTTTTATTGTTAATACGTTACGTTTGACATGCAGGAATCACTGACTTGGCATATGGACATGGGGGAATCACAGGAACTGTCCCCCTCCTTGAACCCGGCCTTGCTGGCCCAATGGACCCGTGTTGCGTTGTCCACAAACCAGGCGGATCCCTTCTGCTGCACTCCGACCTGGCAGCTTCCCTTTTATCAGGTGTTTTGTCCCCATCGTCCTGCTTTGATCAAGGTCTCCTCGGGCAACGTGCTTGCTTTTGCCGTCAAGTTGTTTGATCCCACCAAGATGTTTCTCATTCCCATTGATTCCCACTGGTTTTTCGGGTGCCCGGTACTCGGCCCCGGAGCTGTTGAACTCCTGCATGAGGTGGTGAGAGATATCGAGGGCCTGTATGGTTCCTTGTTTTCCGGAATGGTCATCAGCGGGATTCGTCCCGGCGGTGTTCTCGCCCGAAGACTGCGCAGGGTATTTTCCGGAAAGTTCAGAATTTCTCCCTACCTGGAACAGGTGCAATGTGCAGCCTCCCTGTCCGGCGGGATGGATGGGTACCTGGCACGACGGTCCGGCAATCATCGAAGAAAGATACGTCAGCAAATGCGACGGGCCATTCAAAAGGGCGTGTGGTTTGAGCGGATATCACCGTCAACCATGGAAGACGCCGACAGGATTTTTGATCGCATGCTCACCGTGGAAAGGGCCAGCTGGAAGGGCAGAGAACATTGCGGCATGGATCAGGAGCCTGCTGTTTCTTTTTACCGTGCCATGTTGCACCGATTGACCATGACGCAAGCCGCACGCATCATGTTTGCCCGCCATGAGGGCCAGGATATCGGATATATTTTTGGAGGAATGGCCCAAAGGATCTATCGCGGGCAGCAGTTCAGCTATGTGCAGGAATGGAGGGATATTTCCATCGGCAATCTCTTGCAGGCGGAGCAGATCAAATGGTTGTGTGAGGAAAAGGCCAAACGCTACGATATGGGTCCTCTTCGGGGTCCCAAAATGGCGTACAAGACGCATTGGACCGAAAAGCACATGCCTGCTGCAACATGGATTCTGGTAAAAACATAACTGTCTGGCATGAACATGCGGCTATGGCATTTCTTTTTGATATCATTGGACATTTAATGTGCGAATACCTGTGAATTTTAGGAAGGATGGTATCCACAACGTATACTAATAGTGGACAGGAAAAGCCCAAATTTCATGCATCTACCCGATATATGAACATTACTTGGTTCCGGCATATTTATTTCTTATCTTCCATCAGGTTAAGGTCAAGATTGAAGTATTTCAACAACCGCGTTGGAGGATGGTATGAAAAAATGGTTCGCAGGTCTTGTTCTTGTGTTATGTGTTTTTTGTTTTGGGTCAGCAGCCCAGGCCAGTCTGATTCCCTATGATGATTTGTGGATGGCAGACACATCCCAGCTCGGAGCCACCTTCGAGCTGATGGAGGAAAATGCCTGGTTTGCCAAGTGCAACTCCTTTGGTCTGTATCAGGATCTGGGTGGAGATCATCCCCTGACCATGGAAATTTTTAAGGGTTCTGATGGTCCTGGAGCCGTGGAAACTCTGACATGGGATACCCTGACAGGATCGGGATTTTCATTAAATCGTGAATTTGGTTTCTATCTGGATTCGTCGAAGCTCTGGTTCCTGGGTGGCGGACTTTTTCTGAGTGAAACCGATGCCGGGCACTCCAATCATGGCAGGGATTTTTTGCAGACCACCTTTGATGGCGAGAGCTACCTGCTTAATTGGGAAGACAATCAGCTCTGGCTCAATAAGGGGCCGAAGTGTGTGAAGCCCGATTACAATGATATGATTGTCAAGGTTTCCGGTATGAGCCCCACGCCCATTCCGGGAGCTCTGCTTCTGCTTTTGGGCGGTCTTCCCGTGGCCCTGATCAGAAAGTTCAGGTAGGTTGCTGAGTAAAGAAGGTTGTTGTAACTTGGTTACTCTCTTCCTGATGCCGGGTGCGCATGGCTGACGGTGGAGACGATGAAAAAAAGCCGGACGCATGGGGTACCATGGGTCCGGCTTTTTGCGTGGGTCAACAAGGTCTTGAAGGAGAGAAAATGGCCTCGTCTTGGCCATCCTTATCCCCCGAGGTGATGGGGAACAACTTGGCCCTTGGGTAAAACAGAAACCTCAAGGTGTGATGGTCGGGTTTACGAAATCATTTCTCCGTAGATCTCAATGACATGTTTAACCTTCACCGGATCATTGTTCCGGGACAGGCTGTCCTGAATCTGGAGCATGCAGGCCGGGCAGCTGGTGGCAACGATCTGGGCGTTGCTCTGGACGATGTGGTCCCGTTTCTGCTGCCCGATACGTTTGGATAGGTCATAGTGTTGCAGGTTAAAGCTCCCGCCGCATCCGCAGCATCTGTCGGCTTCGGCCATTTCCGTGAGTTTGAAGTGGGGATTGGCCTTGATCAGGATGCGCGGCTGAGCCGTCACGCCCATGGATTTTTTCAGGTGGCAGGGATCGTGGTAGGTCACGCTTCGTCCTCCATGCTCGGGAAGTTCAGGCGCTGTGACCCCGATGACATCCACGAGAAAGGCAGAGATATCCATGGTTTTCCCGGAAATCATGCTGATCTGCTCCTTTTCCGTCAAGGTGAAGTCCTGATCCATGAGGGGCCAGACTTTTTTGATGGTTGAGGTGCAGGTGGCGCAGGCCGTGATCAGGTAGTCGAAATCTTCCTGCAGAAAGGCCTTGAGGTTCATGCGGGTCAGGGATGTGTGCGTTGCCGTATCTCCCGAGGCCAGGGCCGGAATACCGCAGCAGGCCAGACCCTCGGGCATGAAAACGCCCACGCCGTGATGTCTGAGCACCTTGAGGCAGGTTTCAGCAATGTGCGGATAGATCTTGTCCAGCATGCAACCCGGAAAAAAAGCCACCTTGATATGACTTGAACCTGCCGGGGTGTTCATGGCCCCGATTGTCCTGTGCAGGGATTTTTTGGCCAGAGGTGGAAAATGACGATCTCCGAGCATGGGCCGCAGCCAGGTACAGGATGCCGTGTGCACCACGGGATTTTCCGGTTTGACGGCCACGTTCTGGATTATGGATGCCATGTCCAGAAGCCTGTTGAACATTTTGGGCCGGGAGAGCATGCCCCGGAAAATGGCCTTTTTGAGGGGAGACAGCCCCACATAGGAGGTCAGAATGGCCCGGGCCTTGAGAAAAATATCCAGGATTTTGACCCCCGAGGGACAATTGGCCGCGCAGGAACCGCAAAGCAGGCATTTATCCAGACATTGCTTGATCTTTTTGGGATCTTTGATCAGCTCCTTGGCCAGGTTTTCCAAAAGGATGATTTTTCCCCGGGTCACATCTGCTTCCTTCAAGGTCTCGCCAAATACCGGGCAGACCGCCTGACACAACCCGCAGTGCATGCACACGGCCATCTGGTCGTCGAGTTCCTTGAGCATGTTGCTTAATGCTTTCACGTCGCTGGACATGCTACCCTCCAATGATTTTGCCCGGGTTGAGAATACCGTGAGGATCAAGGGATGTTTTCAGGTGGCGACAGAAGCCAAGGGTTGCCCGGGAAACCTCGTGTTCCATGAATTTGCTTTTGGCGATGCCTATGCCGTGTTCTCCGGAAAGGGTTCCCTTGAGGGCCAGGGCGTGTTCGAAAATTTCATCCACGGCCTGCTCGACTTTGCCAAATTCCTTTTTGTCCCGCTTGTCGCATAAAATGGTCGGGTGCAGGTTGCCATCGCCCGCATGTCCGAAGATGCCGATGGTCAGGTCGTACTTTTTGCCTATGGATTGGATGGCCGCGATCATGGCCGGAATCTGGCTGCGGGGCACGGTGGCGTCTTCAAGGACGGTTGTTGGCTTGAGTCGAGCCAAAGCGGGCAGGGCGTCGCGCCGGGCCTGCCAGATGGTTGCCTTTTCCTGGGCGTTTTGGGCTGCGGTCACGCTGGATGCTCCCAGTCGGGTACACAGGCTCATGATTTTCTGGGCCTCTTCCTCCACCTGGGCAGGATGTCCGTCCACCTCTATGAGAAGCAGGGCTTCGGCATCCGTTGGCAGTCCGGCCCTGGAATAGTCCTCAACGGTTCTGATGGTGAAGTTGTCCAGAAATTCCAGGGTACAGGGCACGATTTTTTCGGCAATGATGGCGGATACGGTTTCCGAAGCCTTGGCCATATTGTCGAATACGGCGAGCATGGCCCTGGACGCGGCCGGAGGCGGGACAAGTTTCAGGATAATCTGATCAAAAACGCCCAAAGTCCCTTCGGAAGCGACCATCAGTCCCCCCAGGTTGTAACCGGTCACGCATTTGACCGTTCGGGAGCCGGATTTGATAAGGTTGCCGTTCACATCCCAGAAATCCACGCCCATGACGTAGTCCTTGGTCACGCCGTACTTGAGTCCCCGAAGCCCTCCTGCGTTCTCGGCCACGTTGCCCCCCAGGGTGGACACGGCCATGCTTCCGGGATCAGGGGGGTAGAACAGGCCCTTGGCAGCCACAGCCGCAGCAAAGGTGGCCGTGACCACGCCAGGCTGAACCACCGCGTACAGGTCATCTTCGTTGATTTCCAGAATCTTGTTGAGTCCATTGGTCAACACAACCATGCCGTGGGTGGACGAGGGAATGGTGCCCCCACTCAGGTTGGTTCCCGAACCCCGTACCGTCATGGGGATGCGGTTCTCGTTGCACAGGCTGACCACCTTGCCCAGGGTTTCGCTGTTGACGGGACGGACCACCAGTTCGGGGACAACGCTTTCGAGTACGGCCGAATCATATGAATAGGAGACGCGGTCGACCTCGCTGTCCATAACATTGTCGTTTCCGAGCAGGGCCTTGAGTTCCTTGATAAGTGATGGTGTGATCATGAAGTATTTCTCCTGAAGGCGTGCAGGGGATTGATGGAAGGATGCTGGTTTAGAACGTGTTCGGAAAAAGCACAAAGGCGAACACCAGCCCGGTGATGCCGACCATGAGTCCGTAGACCAGGCAGGGAATCATTGTTTTGCGTAAAATAAGCCCTTCTTCTCCCGACAGACCCACTGTTGCCGAAGCGGCCACGATGTTGTGTACGCAGATCATGTTGCCCATGGCGCCTCCCACGGCCTGCAGGGCAACAATGATTTCCCGGCTGGCCTGGATGTTTTCGGCAATGCCGTATTGAAAGTCCGCGAACAACAGATCGGAAACCGTGTTGGATCCGGTGATAAAGGAACCAAGGGCCCCGACAAACGCTGCAAACATGGGCCAGCTGGAACCGGCCAGAATGGATACGAATTGGGCCATACTCATGGGCATGGACCCGTAGCCCAGGGGGTTGTGCCCCGACTGTTTGAAGATTTCAACCATGGCCACGGCAAAGAACAGGGCAATGGCAGGATTTTTTATTTTGACAAGGGCTTCCCTCCATGCAGCAGCAGCCCTGTCTCCGGTCATGCCGTGCATGAAAATGGTCAGGATGGCCACCAGGACAAAGGGGATCATGCCCGGGTTGTACAGGGGTTTCATGGCAAAATTGACGTGTTCGTATCCCAGGATATGGCTCCATGAAAAGACCATGGAATTGACCCATCCCTTGAGGGGAAGTTCGGCTATGCGGGTAAGCACCAGAAGCACGGCAATGAGGATGTACGGTGTCCAGGCCCTGAGTTGGCTCATCCGGGGTTTGAGGTCGGTCTTGCCCGGTTCGATGCTTCCGACCCAGTCATGTTCCCACGAGGATTGGGGTCCGAAATCCCAGACATCCCCGGGAAGAAATATCCCCCTCTTGGCTGCCGGGACCACGATGGCCAGACCGATGAGGGCACCGATCAAAGACGGAAATTCCACCCCAAAGAGAAAGGCCACGGTCACATAAGGGACCAAAAAGGAAATGGAGGCGAACACGGCGAATTTCCATGCGCCCAGGCCTTCTTTCCAGCTTTTGTTCTGGCCGAAGAATCGGGTCATGAAGGCGCAGATGGCCAGAGGCAGGATCAGGATGACCACGCTGTGGAGCAGAGAGGCCCATTCACCCACATGCTGCAGAAATCCCTCAAAGGTGGTAAATCCCAGGGAATCACCCGTGGCAATGGCCGCTTCCACCTTGGGGCGCAATGTTTTCAACCCGAACCACAACGGCGTTCCTACGGCGCCGAAGGTGACCGGTACGGAATTGCAGATGAGGCAGATGGTTACAGCTGCCAGGGCCGGGAACCCCAGCCCCAGAAGCAGAGGGGCGGCTATGGCCGCCGGGGTCCCGAACCCGGCAGCACCTTCCAGAAAGGCGGCAAAAAGGAAGGAAATGATGATCACCTGGACCCGTCGATCCTGGGAAATGCCGAAAAAACCGTGACTGATGGTTTCCATGCCTCCACTTTCACGCAGGGTGTACAGGATGAGCAAGGCGCCAAAGACAATGATCAGCACATTCACCGCACTGCCGAATCCGCTCAGGGTCGAAGCCGCAATAAGCGTAGCCGGCATTTTCCAGATAGCCATCCCGGAAAAGGCGGCCACGGCCCAGGCCAGCGGCATGGCTCGGGTGGCCGGCCAGCGAAAACCAACCATGAGAACAAGAACCATCGCGATGGGAATCAGGGCGATGAAGGCAAGAAGTCCAAGGGACATGACATACTCCTGGGGCTGAAGGATTACCATTACCCTTGCGCGCACGCAGGACCATGCGCTCATGGGACGACAAGACCAATTGGGTCGGGTACAGCCAGCAGAGGCACGGGATGACCCTTTCGCCATACCTCTTTGGATTATGGAAGTTCCCGGACCGGGGAGAAGGGTGCAGACCCTGGCTGGGCGGGAACATTGATCCCTGGGACGTGGCCCCACTCCCTGCGCAGGAGAAGGGGAAAGCCCTGGGGAAAGTCTGGTCTAAGAGAAGAATGATCCAGGTAAAGAACCCTGGGGATGCACCCATTGCCATGGCGGTTTTGTCGGGTCCACAAGGATGTTTTGAGGCTTCTGCGTCCTTGAGGGTCCTGGGCATCAGGCCTTGGGCCACCTGGTGGTTGTTGCCGGAGTCTGGGGTGCACAAGAGATGGTACGGGCAACAGGAGAGGTTAATCTTTGAAACAAGAAAGGTGCCAGATATAAAAACCAGATGATTTCTTCAATATATCTGATGGTTATATTTTCTGACAATAAAACCTGGAACAGGGAAAACAGGTTGATGTCCGGGATTGCGGACAAGGTGGAAGGCAAGATGATTGGAGATGCGCATGTTCGTCCGATTTTTAGGACCATAAGGCGGCTATGGCGCAAGCAATGTCCAAAAGTTCCGCGGAACAAGCCCCTGGTCTGCGCTGAAAATGGGCAATGAGTGAAAGGGGCAGAGGTCGTCACGACCGTTCAGCTGCGAAAGCGGCCTGCTGAGTGTTGGAAGAAGCAGATATCCGATTTTGGATATGATGTACAACCATTGGCTTGTGGGGCCAGTTGGTTGCGTTTGGCCTGGAGGGCCATTGTCTGCTGGGAAACCTGGTCTGCTTCAGCCTTGCTGTTGCCAGACAGGTCATCTTTACTCCGTTCCCCGTCTGCACATCATGTTCCGGGCGTACTGTTGATGACAGATGGATCGGCAACAGTCGTCCGGACTTGGCAACTCGCGCCAAGGCAGGTGTGTTTTTTGGCTTGTGCTGTTGCAATCTATTTCTTGGCCCTGGCCAGGGCTTCGGCAATGTGCAGAACCTGGACACGGCTGCCGCGGGTTTCCATCCCGCCTCGAAGCTGGAGCACGCACCCCGGGCATTCGGTCAAGAGCAGCTCGGCTCCTGTTTTTTCCACGTCATCAAGTTTGTTGTTGAGAATCTGTTGGGAGACCTGGGGAAATTTGCTTGTGTAGGTCCCGCCGAATCCGCAACAGACCTGTTCTTCATCAGCCCGAACAAAACGGTATCCAGATTTTTCAATGAGTTCGTGGGGGGCGTGGACAACCCCCATGCCCCGACACAGGTGGCAGGGGGAATGGAAAGTGGCTGTTCTGCCAGACGGATTGAATTCTTCCCTGGTTACCTGAAGGATGTCGTTCACAAAACTGGAGAAGCTCATCACCTTGTCCGAGAACTGCTGCACCTTCACGCCCACAATGGGCTCGTCACCTACCAGGAAGGGATAGTTGTTCTTCAAATGGGAGGCGCAGGAAGCACACAAGGTCAGAATGTAATCGTAGTCGGCCGGATCGATGGCGGTGACATTCTGAAGGGCCACGTCCCTGGCCGCCTGTTTTTCGCCCATCATCTGGACCGGAAGTCCGCAGCAGGTCTGGCCCATGGGGAAGTCCAAGTCCACCCCGTGGTGTGCCAGGACCTTGATTCCGGCCTCCAGTTGTTCCGGGTAGACAAAATCCTGCACGCATCCCGAAAACAGGGCCACCTTGAATTTGGGATGGGCCGGTTTGGGGGGACGAACATCCTTCCACATGTCACGGAACGGCTTCTTGGCAATGGCTGGCAGGGCTCTGAAATCCTGATCCCTGGCAAATATCTGGGGCAGGTGACTCAGGTATCTGGTCCCGCCGGTGATGGGTCGCTGGGCCGCCTTGGCCGTTCTGAGCAGGGTATGGAACAGCTTGCGGTTTTTGAGCACCTTGCCCAGCAGTACCGAGGTAAGGGGGTGGCCTTCTTCGTCCTGGATGCGGGTGTGGATTTCCTTGATGAGCCGGGGAAGATCAATACCTGCGGCGCATACATGCTTGCACGCCTCGCAATTGATGCAGTTCTGGACCAGGTTTTTGGCCTTGTCTCGTCCGTGAAAAAAATAGGTCAAAATGAGGCCGATGGCCCCGATGTACACGTGGCCCATCTGATGGCCGCCCACCATCCGGTAGACCGGACAGACATTGGCACAGGCCCCGCACCGCACGCACCGGAGCACCTGTTTGAACAGCGGGTCCCTGGCAAGCTGGGTCCGGCCGTTGTCCAGAAAGACAATATGCATTTCTTTTTTGTTTTTTTCTGTCCCCCGAGCCAGGCACTGGTTGGCCCCGGTGATCCATGTGACATAGGAGGTGATGGCCTGCCCCGTGGCATTCCTTGGCAGAACGCGCAAAATAGTCAGGGCGTCCTGCAGGGACGCACACAGCTTGTCCAGACCAACCAGGGCGACGTGGACCCTGGGGAGGGTGGTCACCAGTCTGGCGTTGCCTTCGTTGGTCACGATGCCCAGGGTGCCGGTTTTGGCTATGGCAACATTGGCTCCGGAAATGCCCATGTCCGCCTGGGTGAATTTGGCGCGCAACTCCCGTCGGGCCACCTTGACCAGACGCTGGATGTCCGGTTTCTGCTCGCGGGCGGTAACGTCGGCAAAGAGATCGGCCACTTGGTGTCTGGAGAGGTGGATGGCCGGCATGACCATGTGGGTGGGGCCTTCGTGGCGAAGTTGGATGATCCATTCGCCCAGATCGGTTTCCGTGACCTCGAATTCCGGCTCCAGATGATGGTTGAGCAGGGTTTCTTCCGCGGTCATGGACTTGGATTTGATGATTTTTTTACACGCGTTCTTGCGGGCGATGTTCGCGATGAGCTCGTTGGCCTCGTGGGCGGTTCTGGCCAGATGGACATGGACCCCGGCGGCCTGAGCCCTGGTCTTGAACTCCTCGTACAGGGCCATCATGTTGTCGATGCCTGCGTCCTTGACCCGGACCACCTCGTGAATGAGCACTTCTTCCTCATGGCCCTTGAAGGCATTGATCCGGGCGGAACGGTAGGCCACAGCGAATTTGTCCATGGCCTTGCGCAGAAAATCGTTGTCCAGGGCCTCTCCCAGTTCCCGCTTGTACTCTTTCAGGTTGTTGGCCTTTTGCATTACCTGTCCTCCAGGATGAGAATGTGCAATTCCAAGGGGCCATGAACGCCCAGGGCCAGGACCCGTTCGATGTCTGCGGTCCGGCTGGCCCCGGTGATGAATGCCAGGTAATTGGGATTGTTCTCCATCAAGGTTTCGAGGTCATTGGTGATTTCTTCGGCCCTGCCCTTGATTCTGGAGGCGGGGATGACTGCCACATGGATTTCGCTGATCATGGTGCCCAGCCGAAGCTCCTCGCTGGAGGAGTCAAGGATCAGCGTGCCTGTCTCGGCTATGCCGTACTCGCAGATGGTCAGGCCGATATCAACGCCCTCCAGGTGTTTGCGCATGTCTCTCCTGATCACGGAAATCCCCTGTTCCCGGGCCATGGGCACGAGCCGGTCCAGATCATCCCGGGCAAGTCCCGGAGCCGCTATGATTCTGCCCCATTTCCTGAGTCCGCAGAGGTCCTCGGCCTTTTGGGAAAGGTCCTCCTGGCATCCCGAGACAAGCATCTGGCAGGCCTTTTTGCGGGCGCACAGATCCACGGTATACGCCAATGCCTGATCAAGGGAGGGAACCGATGAAACTATGGCGGAGACCGCTTCCGCTTTGGTTCGGAATTCTTGGATCACTTCACTCATGGGTGCTCCTTGGAAAGAAATGCGTTGGTTGGGAAAGGGGATGATTGGATGATATCCGATCGATTTTTTTATGGAAAGCGCGTCAGTGATGCGCGGTTTACCACATGCGGATTGGTTTTGATACCTCCGGCAAGTACATTTTCTATCTTCAAGCAAAAATTGTGCTATCAATCTCTTGATAAGATTGTTTTATATTACGGGAGGTTCGGGTTGGAAGGGGAAAATAGGAAAAAAAGGAGCGGGAGGTCATCCGAGATTTCGGACAGTCATGTCCCGGTGAGGGGCAGAAGGGATGTCGCAGAACAGTCCGATCATTGCATTGCTATCGTCCGTGGGCGTAGGTACATCCGAGGATCCGTAGAGACAAGGCATACCTTGTCTCTCCACGAGCAACCTGTTGCAAGAGAAGACAGGTTGACGTGAACAGCCTCATATCACGTAATGATCCCCGGCTCGGACATTTTGTCTGTGCCGGGGATTTGTGTTGGCAGTGTGCTGGGCGCTTTTGGGTTTGATTGCGACCATTAACCTGTTGCCAGTTTGTGAAGTTTGTCTCCGGCCTTGAGCCCGTGTCCTGTGAACGCGGTTACGACCACCTCGTTTGAGGGGCACTGGGTCACATATCGGGCTGTCCCGGCGATCACTGCGGCTGAGGTCGGCTCAATACAATAGCCTTTTCGACCCATATCTTTGAATGCCGTGAGGATTTCTTCTTCCTCCACGGTGAAAAATGTCCCTCCTGTGTCGCGGACGGCCTGAAGTATCTGTTCTCCCCGCTCGGGTTTTGCAATGGCTATTCCTTCGGCCAGAGTGGATGCGGTGGTGATGGGCTGGGCCTGATTTTTGCCCGCCCGGAACGCTGCGGCCAGGGGAGCGCATCCTGCAGCCTGGACAGCAATGAGCTTGGGCATGGCGTCGATGATGCCGAGTCTGGTCAGCTCGGAAAATCCGATCTGCGCTCCCAACAGCAGGGTGCCATTTCCGGCTGGCAGGACAACCGCATCCGGTGATTTCCAGCCGAGTTGTTCTACAACCTCGTAGGCAAAGGTTTTGGTTCCGTGGAGAAAAAGGGGTTGTAGACATGGCTGGCGTAGTAGGTGTCGGCGGCTGCGGCTTTGCAAGCCGCAGCCGTGTCCTCACGGGTACCTGGAACCGGAACAAGATCGGCGCCGTAGAGCTCGATCTGCCCGAGTTTTCCCGGTGAGTTATCCGCCGGGACAAAGATGCGGCAATGGATGCCTGCCTTGGCGCAGTACGCGCCCACGGCACAACCCGCATTGCCGGAGGAATCCTCAACAACATTGCGGATACCGAGATGGGCGGCCATGGCGATCATGACGCTTGCCCCCCTATCCTTGTAGGAACCCGTGGGAAACAACTGCTCCTGTTTCACCAACACCTCGCGTCCGCCGATGCTCAACGGCAGCAGGGGGGTGAATCCTTCGCCAAGGCTCAACTCCGCACCAGGGGGGACCGGCAGGGCTTCCCTGTACCGCCAGAGAGTGGTTGGTCGTTTCATGACCACTTGAGGATCCAGCGAAGGTGTAAAATCGAGATCAAGCAGCCCCCCGCATGGGCATAGCCAGTGCATTGTTTCGATGGGGTAACGATCACCGCATGTTCTACATATAAATTCCGTCATCAATTTCCTTGTCGCAACTATGTATTCTGTTTCCATAAAGATGACATCGTAGCGTTTAGAACACGATGACATTTATTTCATTTTGTATATCATGTATGCTGATCTTTTGTTTTTCTAAGGATATGTATTAGGATTTATCTGAAAATACGATAGCAATAATGTTTTTAGCGCGTAGTTGTCACATGGTCTTGGTGATGTTACTTCTTCTGGTTTTTCCTGCTTCGACCTATAGCATCCATGGTTTTTAGAGCATAGAATACCTTTTCTGGAGTTACTGTAAAAGGCTCATTGTGAATGGTTTCGCCTTCAGCGCACGCCAGATCTGCCACCTGCATCAGCTCTTCGTCCGTGACATTTTTGAGGCCGATATCGGCTAACGTGGTTGGCAGGCCTATCGTTTCACAGAAGGTGAAAACGGTATCAATTGTACTTCTGCTCTTATCGGATCCTGCTGCAAATTTGCGGAGATTGCTGCAGGATCATCCCTGAAATGTGTTCACATTGTTTGCTGACGGATGTGCAGAATTCATTCCTGTTGGGAGGGGAGGACATGACGTGATTGATGGCATGTCCAGTTTGGGGGCTTTTTATTCCTGTTCCATATGATTGCGCAGGGCAATGCAGAGCTGATCCGTGCACGAGGTGTTTTTTTTGCCGCAGGTGTTGCCGCTGAGTTTTCGGATGATCTCTTCCACGTCCATGCCCACCAGCAGTTTGGAGATGGCCTTGAGATTGCCTTGGCAACCTCCCGTGAATTTGAGGTAGGTCAATTTGCGGTCTTCCACTGCAAAGCGGATCATGCGGGCGCAGACATTTTGGGGGATGAATACTTCGGCATCTCCTGCCAAATCCACGTTAACGGTCTGCAGGGCCTGGGGTTCTGTTTTCATGTGTTGGGCATGCATCAATGTATTCCTGTTGGTTGTGCGGTTAGTAATCCTTGCGGCTGGCAATGGCGCCGCCAATGACACTAAACGTATTTTCGACAACAAAGATGGCTTCGGGATCATTATCAAGGATCAGGTGTTCCAGGGAGCGCAGACGCAGGTTGTCGGTGATGGACAGGATCATGTCCACGCCCTCGTTGGAATAGCCACCTCTGCCGGGGAAAACCGTTGCATAATGTTTGTTTTGGGTCATCACTGCTACCAGCTCAGCCGATTTTTTGGTAATGATGCGCACGGCCTTGCGCTGGTTGAACATGGAAAGAACGTATTCGGTCACCACGGAGCTGATAAAGAGCATGACCAGGGATGCAATGAGCTTGTCCTGGGTGTAGCGGGTCAGGGCAAGACTCATGACCGCCGTGTTGACCACGAAGTAAAAGACACCGAATCGGATGCCGAATTTTCTGTTCAGGATGACGGCCACCACATCCAGGCCGCCACCGCCGCCATAGGTCCGGAGAATGAGACCGCATCCTGCCCCCATGATGGATCCGGCGGCTATGGCCGCGTACAGCTCGTTTCTGATGCCAAGATCAAGCTGGATATAATGGGTCATGAGCGTGACCACGCTCATGGTGAACAGGTTCAGGCAAAAAAAACGTTTGCTGACGCCTTTCCATGCGGCGAGAAACAGCGGGATATTCAGCAGTAAATACCATATGGAAAGGGATAATCCCGGTTCCATGGAGTGGCCGACAACCGCGATACCGTACAGGGCTCCGGGCACAAAGTGATGGTGTGCGGCCACTCCGTTATAGCCAATGACGAATATGATGGCGCCAACAACAAGCTGCCCCATATTCCAGAAAAGAGAATTAGTTAGCGATCTCAATCGGTTGATCATAATGTTTTGCCTTCCATCTTCTTCGTTTTGGCAAACCGCCATATAAGGCAAAGAGGATCCCTGCCAAAATGACCATGCCGCTGAAGGATTGGATGAAACTGACCGGTTCGTCAATGACCAGCCATGCCACCAAACCGCTGATGGGAGGCAGGGTGTAGTAAAAAAGCATTGCCTTGGGCGCGCCCAGGATGTGGACGGCTTCGTTCCAGAATAGAAAACAAAGGATGGAAGCGAAAATCGCAAGGTACAGCAACGACCAGATGAGAGTTGGCGTGAATTCGGGAAGGATGATCGCGCCTCCTGTTTCCCACAGGTAAAGGGGAATGATTTGCGCTGTTCCAAACAGACACAGGGCCATGACAAGGGCAGTCTGACTGATTTTGCCTGCAATGCGTCCGATGGTGGTGTTGTAGGCTGCGGACATCATGGCCGTGCACAATATGAGGAGGTCTCCCCGGGCAAAGTGCATGGTGGCAAGCCTGCTGAAATGGCCATCCGTCACCAGCATCACGATGCCGAAGGTGCTCAGGGCAATTCCCATGTACATGCGTGGCTTGAGTTTTTCCTTGAAAATGAATTGGGCCACCAGGGAGGTCAGCAAGGGGGATAATGTGGAAATAAGGGACATGTTCAAAGCCTCTGAAGTATGCCCGGCGAGAAATACAAGGGTGTCATACAAAGAGACACCTGTCAGGGCGAGGAAAAACATTTCTTTCCACATGTGACCGATGACATGGCGTTCGCGCCAGAAGGCCCGAAATCCAAAAGGGAGAAAGATGAGCGTGGCCAGTGACCACCGAAAAAGATTCAAGGTTGCCGGATCAATGTGTCCGGAAAGACCGCGAGCCGCGACAAAATTGCCGCTCCAATTGAGTATCCCCAGCAGAATGAACATATACCCTGCTGTCTGGTTCGTTCTGAATTGTTTCCACTGCACAGGCATGCTCCTGAAAATCAGGCCCGTTCGATGAGGACACCTCGGACAGGGCAAGGGCTCGACTGAAGAAAGAATGGCTTCAGCCTCAAAGGGTTGCTGGTTGCTTTTGCAGAAAGCAAACTCTTGGGAAGGGGATCAGTGCTCCATTGCAGATTTGAGTGACCTTGCCCCGGATCCCTCCATGGATGTGGTCCAAGAAGGAAGCAAGGTCATGCAATGGTTTCTGAGAGCTTTTCGCACTGTAAATTTGGGGAAAGATCCTCGGACAATGCCGTCCCTTCCCAAGAGTTTTTGGGGGCGCTGCCAAAAGCGCGCTCCCTGGCCAAACACACAATCGAAGCCGCCTGAGCATAGAATATGCCGAGCGTGTAACTATTTTGTATGATTGAATTTTATGAATAATTTCAGCCAAAAAACAAAAAAGGCGCGACATGAATGTCGCGCCTTTGAAGGAAAATCGGTGTAAGCTGCTAATATTAATGTTTGTTTGCGACAAACGACATGTATGTCGCGAACTGACGATTGTGTCGTATTGTCATGGGAAGGCTCAAGGGCACAACCCAATCCGAAGACAAAGATCCCATGCTGATGATCGCGGAAACCGGATCATGGTGGCAGATGCTGCATGTTCCGGCGGGCCCATACCACACCCCGGCAGGCTGCTGTTTGCAAAGATCGACGTTACAATCCGTATTTTTTCAGCTTGCGTTGCATGGTGCGCATGTTCAGCCCCAGTTCCCTGGCTGTTTGACCTTTTTTCCAGTGATTTTTTTCCAGTGCCTTGAGCAGGAGATGTTTTTCCACAAGATTCATGGTCTCGGCCAGGCTGGATCCCTCATCAGCAACTTCCAACGCCTCTTCAATGTCGGGTGCCTTGTCGGGGTCCTGCATGGTCAATTCACTGAAAACACAATCTCCGAAAGTGAGGTAGCGCTCAATGACATTTTGCAATTCCCGCACATTGCCCGGCCATGAGTGGGCGTCAAAGGCCGCACGGATTTTGAGGGGCAGCCTGTGGGTGGAAGCATCCTCGCCCGTGTAGCGGGACATGAATTCGGTTATCAAAAGGGGCAGATCCTCGATTCGTTCCCTGAGGGGCGGTATGCGGATGGGCAGGACATGGAGCCGGAAAAAGAAATCCGAGCGCATGGTCCCCTGTCTGACCATTTCATTGAGATCGCGGTTGGTTGCGGCAATGAGGCGGAAATTGGAACTCCTGGGTTCACTGCCTCCCACCGGGGTGTACAGCTTGCTTTCCAGGGCCCGAAGCAGTTTGACCTGCAAGGAGAGATCGATCTCTCCCACTTCGTCGAGAAACAGGGTCCCGCCGTCTGCGGCCGCCAGATAACCCTGACAATCGGAAACCGCACCTGAAAAAGCCCCTTTCTTGTGCCCGAAAAAGGCACTCTCCATGAGGTTGGCGGGAATCGCGCCACAGTTGACGGGAACATACGCTCCCGGGGTGCCTCGTTCTGCGTGGATACTCTGGGCCACAAGATCCTTGCCTGTACCGGTTTCTCCAAGGATGATGACGTTGGCATCACTTTTGGCCGCCTTCATGATCAGCTTGAACACATCGCGCATCCCCTGACTTTTGCCGATGATGTTCCGAAATTTGTATCGATCGCCCAGGGAAGCCTGGAGCTGTCGATTCTCCTGCAGGAGCTCGAATTCGCGCATTTTCTGGGCGCTTATGTCGATCATGATGCCTTCAAGGTGTGTGGGCGTTCCCTTTTCGTCATAAACACACTCACCCTGGTCCCATATCCATTTGTGGTCGTTGTTGCCCAGGCGGACGCGGTAAAGCATTTTGTAGGGGCGGTGGCCGTCAATGGCGGCATTCTGTTCTTTGCGTATGGAAGGCAGATCCTCGGGAAAGGCCATGGTTTCCATGACGTTGGTATGCTGTTTGGTAAAGTATTCGGGAAGAACTCCAAAGAGCTCAATACAGCCCTGGCTGGCAAAATCCAGGGTGGGGTGATATTTGTGGTCAAGGGAGCAGCTGTATGCCATGCCGGGAAGGTTATTGAACAGACGGGTCAAACGCTCTTCGCTTTGTTTGAACCTGGTTTTCATTTCCCTGTAGGAAGACAGCTCCTGCTTGAGTTCTTGACAATGGTGCAGCAGCTCGTCGTGCGTCAATGTCGTCATAAGTAGTTCCTTGCTTCTTTTTTCTGTTTGGCTGCGACATTTTTGTCGTTTTTCCGTGGCGACATGTGTGTCAGAACACAAAAAAGTGCAAGCATTATTTTGCATGAATTATGATCATACATATCAAAAAGGCTGCAAGGGTAGGATAGATCCCTTGCAGCCTTTTTGATCACGATGCCTTATGCAATTTATCGAGTCCGTATTCTGATATTCTGTACGTTGAAACCAGCTTTCCATCATCGTCAATGTAAGAGCCTTCTTCATTGAGTATTCCAACGGCTTTCAGTGATTTAAGATGATCTTCTATGGTTTTGATGCAGCAATAATTTTCGGATGGATAATCATACATGACAATTTCATGTATTGCCCTGGCATTGAGCAGCTCACCATTTTTGAATACTTCGACAATACGTGTTTTTAGTGGTTTTGTTTTCATTCTGACGTCCTTGCATTGTTTTATGCACTACGTAACTTGGTCATGTCTTTGGGATTCCCCACCACCAAAATCATGCCGGTGGTAATGATGAGTGCCCCGATAATGATATTGGCCGTGATTTCCACTTCGGTAAAAATGGCGGAAAAGAAAATGCCCCATAAGGAGTAGGTGATATTGATGGCCATGGCCCGACTGACACCGGTCATGTTCATGGCGCGGTACCAGCAAAGATAGGAAAGGGCACCCACCAGGGCAGCCGTGGGGAAAACCCAGCCAATGGAACCGGTCAAGGCCGGTGTGATCAGGGCATAGCCGCCGGCAAGGGGCAGGACCACCAGCAGGTAGGTGGAGGAAGAGGTCAGCTGGCGTACATTAAGGGCAACGGCGGGATCAAGCAGGTCCATGCCGGATGTGGCGAGCACACCTTCGAATCCCCAGCCAAAGGTGGCGACAGCGGCAAAGGCGATGCCCATGTAGAATTCACTGCCCAGGGAACCTTCCGGAGGGGTATATCCGATGACCATTCCTCCCACGACGCAAAGGGCAAGACCCATCCACGCGCGCAGGACGATCTTTTCCTTGAGAAAAATGGCGGCCAGGATGGAGGCCACTGCAGGGTACAATGCCGTGATGGGCATGACATAGGCGGGTCCGGCAAATTTCAAACCCAGCATGTACGAGGACATGGCCATGGGACCCCCGAAAAGGGCGCCCAGCATCACCGGACGGGCAGTTTTGGCACGCAGAGTGCGCACAAGCTCCTTGAGCCTTCCGGTTGTACCGTTAAAGACGAGCAACCACAGGGCACTGAACGTATCGTGCAGCGCACCCACGGTAAGCGGAGCCAGCAGCCAGTATTCCTTGTCCAGGAAGATGGTGGCCTCAAAGGCCAGACTGAGAATAACGCCGTTGAGCCCCCAGGACATGCCGGAGAAAACGGCAATGGCGAGTCCTTTTTTGGCAAAGGCTACATCCTGTTGTAGTTTCAGGTTCTCAACAGTCATTGCGGTAGTCATAGGGGTTCAGGTCTCCTGCACTTAATATCTTGAAATAGCATGCAATGTTGCAAAGAAGGGAGAGCAACCCAAGGATCGCTCTCCCCTTCCATTGATGATGATCAACTGGCGAATTAGGCGCAGTCGTGCTTGTCCCAGGGTTCCCGATTGTCCCGCTGCAGGGCCACTTCCATGCGGCCAATGGCTTCCTTGAGCTTGCGCATTTCCTTGAGCTTCATGTCGGGATCCTTGAGGGCCTGATACAGAACCGCACCCGTGCAATCGCCAGGAATGGGCAGGTCAGCCACATAGCAGATGGTGGCAATCACATCAGCAGCAACAACATTGCGCTGGATGGTTCCTGCCTTCTTGTTCATGCCCAGACCGCCCATGAACAAGCCACTGGCAGTGGCCAGCACGATCAGGGTACGACGGTCGGCTGCTTCGGCGATCTGTGCCATGGAGGCTTCCAGGGCCTCGGCCGTAACATCACCCAGCTCAACAATGGCCAGAGCACCGTCTTCTTCAAATACCCTGGCAACGCCGTTGGCAGCCACTGTGGCACCACCCTGGATCTTGGCGGCTTCGGCAACCATATTGGCGGCGTCAAAGCCGGCAAAAGTGCAGGATTTCTTGATGTATTTCTTCAAAGCCGCGCCGCCGTTGACATCAGCTTCGCCACAAACAATCAAAACAACTTTTTTATCAGCCATTATGTTTCTCCTTTCATGTTGAACGTATTTATGTCGGATTTAGGTCAAAATTGCCTGCAAAGGGCGTTAAACTGCTTTCATTTCGATGTTGTAGTCGACTTCCATGCCCTCTTCGAGGGAGTAGGTGAGCAAGGAGCCGTTGAGCATGTTTTCCTTGACGGTTTCAAAGACTTCCCGGTCTTTTTCGTCCAGACCGACCTCAATGTTGATCTCCAGTTCAACGTAACGGGTGCGGTTGACCTCGTCCTTGTCCTTGGTGGCCGTGGCAGATCCTGTCAGGGACTTTATTTCAACATTGTTGCGCTTGAAGGCATTGACCATGGTGTTACAATAACAGGAAAGCGCAGCCACGCAGAGCATGCGGGAGCCCATGGATTCCTGGTTGCGTTCTTCCGGGGTGATGGAGGAAAAATCCATGATGATTTCAGGGACAGCCTTGGCGCCAACGTTGAATTTGTCGCGGTTTTCATCCAAGCGTTCAAAGTGTACAGTGGACATGCAGATTCCCTCTTGATGATGTCTGTTGATTAGAAATAGTTGACGCAATCCATCTCTTCGCACAGTTCGGCAACATCTGCTGCCTCAATGACTTCAATCCCCTTGACGAGGTTTTCTTCAGTCAGTCCGCGCTTTTCCAGGTCTTCTTTGACGGCGTAGATTTCGCCTTCTTCCTGGATGAGGTCCTTGAGCATGGAGGTATGGTAGCCGGGATTGTTGATGAGGCACCAAACGCCTTCTTCGGCGTAGATGAGTTTGGTTTCAAAACCATTCTGATGACAGGCCCAGGCGGTACGTATGCCCAGGGCGCCCTGTTCCACGCCAAGGGGCTTGGATACGACAAAGCAAGCAGAATTGATCATGGCGCGCCTCCTTTAGTGGCCCACGGACAGAAGAACGTCCGAGGTCATGAGATATTTGGTGAAGGAACCACCCACGTCGCCCCATTTGATGCCATCCACATACTGGCGGGATTCAATACCACGGGCGTGTTCGTTGGTGTGACAGGTGGAGATGTCGCCGCCCTTGCGCGTGATGTCGGCCAACCGCTCAAAACACTTGGTGGGTTCAATATGATCAAGGAGCCGCTGCTGGATATGCAGGTCATCACCTTCAATGGGAATTTCTTTCTTGGAAATATTTACGGCATTTCCGAACAAATAGATCTGGACCTTGTGGCCTTTTTCCTGGGCGGCCTGGGCGAGACGTGTGGCGAACTCGGCATCCTCGTTCTCCGCAGATCCCGACAGGAGCATGATGGTCAATGTTTTTGACATGATGCTATCTCCTTAGAGTGATACGATTTTTTCGTCGCTTCCCAGCAGCAGGTCCACCATCTCGGGGTAGTCCACCACCTGACAGTTATCGCTGAGTTCGAGATTGCGGGCATCCAGGGCGTTTTTGGCCACATAGATGTCTTCAACGTCCAGATCTTCCAGCTTGTTCTCCCAGTGTTCAGTGCCAAAACTGATGGCATCGCCAACCAGGAGCAGGGCCTTGTCCTCGTCGCCGCCGATAAGAGCGATTCGGTCAAGAATCCCCTCTTCCGGCTTGTTCACGAAAAAGAGCATGTATGCTTCTCCATGCGTTGTTCTCTGCGTCCCCCGGTCGCCGCGAGGTGCACGAGACAGATTAATGGTCAGACGACTTCATTCCCCACGATGAACGCCAAGCAGGCCGAAGTTCCGTTTGACGTCTTGTTTCGGGAAAAGAGACGGGCTTGGGGACAAGCCCCCTTTCACCACAGCAGGGGATGATGCACCTTGGTCATGTTGTTCCAACAGGAAAGTTGGTCACGTCTGCATGGGCCGGCCGGGACGGCTTCTCAAGGTGCGCCGCCCCGGCTACCGGGATGCTTTTATTTGTCGTGATCTTCAAATATCTGATAGATGATCGCGCCTTCGGTATCTGCCGGAACCGGATTGCCTGTGGCGTGGCAGAAGGTGGGCACGACATCGACGAGCCAGCGGGGACGTTCGTACACGTAACCCTGCTTCACGCCGGGGCCGTTCCAGAGCATGATGTTTTTCAGAGAACCGCATCCGGATTCACCCGTGGGGAAGCCGTAGCCGTGTTCGGCCATGTACTCGGGCTTGAGCACGTACACGACATCACCGGCCTGCTCACCACCCATGCCAAAGACCTTGGCGTCTTCCTTGGGAATGGCGCACATGACAGGACGTTCTCCGGTTTCAGGATGCTTGTAGTCGTACAGGGCGTCGATGATCTGGTTGCGAACCTTTTCGTAATCCTCATCCTCCACAATGCCACCGGGGTACTTGGATTTGAGGTTGACGTAGACGAACATGTACCGTTGAGGGACAGCCAGGGATTTTTCGGGGATGAGATCGTAGTTGAAGCCTTCGGACTCTTCCCACACGGATCCCGCCTCATCAGAGGAGCGGGCCTCGTAGGCGGTCAGGCCTGCCTGGGCCAATGCCTCGGCCGTGTTCAGGATGGGACCGATGGGTGTTGCCCCATGGTCGGAGATGACGCAGGTCAGGGTTTCCTTGGGCATGGCGGCCATCATGGTCCCCAGGAACTTGTCCTCGATCTGGTAGATGGCCCGTTCCATGTCGTAGGCCATCTTTTTTTCTTCCTCGGTACCGTGTTCCATCTTGTCCATGTATCCATGATAGAACCAGTCGATGAGATGGGTATGCATGTACAGCAGATCCCAGTCGGGATGGTCCTTCATGAGGGTGGTGATGACCTCGGTGAGCCATTCCGAATGGAAACGGGCCATCTCCACGATGGTTTCGTTATCAATGATGCCGTTGACCATGCCCACAAAGCCCATGTCATTGGCCAGGATGTTCCTGGTGAAATCCACGTTCTTGAGGGCGTCATCCGGGGCGCAGTATCCGTGGGTTCCGGTGATGCCGGAAATGTACAACTTGAAGTCTTCGGCGTCGTCGGAAAGTTCCATGAGTTTGCAACGGAAGTATCCCTTTTCAATGCGTCCGTCGGCCTTGATGGGGAAGTCGGCTTCAATGACGTCGGACCACTCACGCACCTTGATGGTGAACAGTGCGGTGTTGAAATCCTTTTCCGTGCACAGGGCAAAGACATCATAGCCATCGTCTTCGGATTCCCAGGTCAGTCCGTACCAGGTCTGGGGAGCCAGTTCTTCCATGGCGTGGGGAAATTCCATGGGGATGGTCATGTCCAGGGGATCCTGGTCTTCAATTTCCTCGGGGATGTTTTTCCATCCCTCTGCTTCTTCAAATCGGGCCTGAACGCCAATGGGGTAGAAATCAGTGGCAACACAGGATTCGGAACACAGGCTTTCCCGATGTTCGTACCCTTCCAGCTGCCAGCGGGTTTCAGCCGCTGAAAGGCCTTCCCCCTGTACCATGACCCCGTTTTTCATCTTGGATGGCCAGGAAACAGGATAGTTGACCACCAGACATTTCTTGCCTTCCTTGTCCCACCGGTCCCAGATGGTTTCAGCCGTGAGCATCTGGGAACCAAAAGACTGAACGCATTTGGAGAAGTGCAGGGATTCGCCTTCGTTGTAATAGTAATAGTCTTCCACTCCGTGGGTGCGGGGATAGGCGCCCGTGCAGATGGAGGCCCATGACGGCGGGGTAACGGTGGGCATGTTGTACCCTTCGGTCATGTAGGTGCCTTGCTCCTTGAACTTTTTGAAGTTGGGCAAAGCACCCTCGTTTATCAACGCTTCAAGGCGCTTGGGGATGGCGCAGTCGAAACCGAGCAGCGCAACTCTGTTGGCTTTGGTGGACATGTTTTACTCCTTGAATGTGGGTATGTTGTTATTGTTCAACCGGGCAGGGAATGTCCTCGGAAAGGGGGTCCTTGGAAGGACGACCGGGGACCTCTTCTGAAGCTGCATTTACAGGCAGCGGGTTGGTGAATGTACAGCATTGGGTCAGGGCATCATCTTCCCTGGTCATTTTGAACCAGGCAGCAATGACAAAGGCGATGGGGATGAGCATGAGTGCGCCCGAGAAGTTGGCAAAGATGCGAACCGGTCCCAATCCACCCATGGTGATGGCGGCCAGGGCAAGGCCCGCCTGGATCAGTGCCCAATAGAAACGGTGCCCGCGGGTTGGTTCGGAACCGGGCTGCAGCCTGGTAGTGGCTGAGCAGGAGATGACGTACGCACACGAGTCCACCGAGGTAGCCAGGAAGATGGTGGAGAAGACACAGTAGGCCACCAGAACAACCTTTCCCATGGGGAGGGTCTGCAGGACTGCCACCAATGCGGCCGGACCGCCCGAGGCTTTGAGAATGCCGACAGCGTCGACAATGCCGTTTAACTGGGTGAACATGGTGTATCCGCCAAAAACGGCGTGGATCATGTAGGAGCCGGCGATGCCGCCTGCCAGACCCATGGCAACGATATTACGGTACGCCCCTTGGAAATGCGGGCAATGAACAGCCCCATGAAAGGGCCATAAGATGCCATCCACAGGGCATAAAAAATGGTCCAATCCTGCGGGAATGAACCATCGGTATAGGGGTCGGTCCAGAAGATCATGTCCCAGAAGTTGCCAAGCATATGCCCAAAGGAATTGGTAAAGTTGTCAACAATGAACACTGTGGGACCAGCCACAAGGCAAAAGAAGACCATGGCCAGGGCAATGCATACATTGGTGTCTGACAAAATCTTGATGCCTTTTTTGAGACCCAGGGAAACCGATACCGTGAAGATAACGGCGGAAATGGCAAGGATGATGAGTTCCAGGGTAAAGCTTGGTTCAATACCCAGGACCGCGCTCAGAGCATGGTTGACGATGGGTACGGATACGCCCATGACGGCTGCGTTGGAGAACATCAGGCCGACGATAAAGAAAATCTCAATCCCCTTGCCCATGCCGCCGTTGACCTGGTCGCCAAGAATGGGCTCGGTGGCGGCGCTGATGCGCAGGACCGGTTTCTTGCGTTTGTAATACATGTAGCAGATGGGCAGAGCGGTTACCATGTACCAGGGCCAGGTTACGGGTCCCCAGTGAAGCAGGACATAGGACATGGCCCATTCAAAGGACTGGCGGGACAGGGGCTCGGCAAACTTGGGCGGGTAGGCCAGGTTGTACATGGGCTCGACAATGGACCAGAACATGACCGCTCCGGCCACACCGGAACAAAACATCATGGCCAGCCATGAATAGTTGTTGAATTCAGGCTTTTCGTCTGGTTCCCCGAATTTGATGTCGCCGTAGCGGGAAAACATGAAAAAACCTGAAAGGATGATCATGCCCACGGTGACCCAGAGATACCAGGTACCCGTGGTCCGGGCGAAGACGCTGTATACGGTCTTGAGGACATGTTCACTTTGCTCGGTGAATACAATGGAACAGGCAATAATGCCCAAGAGAACAAGTGTTGCCGGAATGAGAATGTGTTTATCAGGTCGTAGGTCTACACGTCCGGTACTGCTGTTCATTGTCATTCTTCCTCCAAAGGGGGCAGGTGTCCGCTTTCAACGCTCTCATGTGTACTCACGGACGGGTTGATTGTGTGTAACGAGCAGGACTGCCGATCCGATAGCAATCCTGCAGGTGTCTTGAAAAAGCCAGGTTCGTCTGCAGACGATTCTGCTCATAAGCAAGAGAGGGGCCAAGGTTTCAATGGGACGAAAATCCTTGGCGCTCTTGTGAAAAGTCCCTCAAGCGGAAAATGATTTTGTCATACAACAAGGTGACAAGGTTGTCGCCTTTTGGGGCTTTTTTGCTGTTATACATTGAAATACCAATTGGTTTTCAGTGAAGCGCCAACAATGTCGTGCTTGTGCCAAAAGTGTCTTGTTTGGGGAGGGGGGATTTTGCCTTTGCCGGGATTTTTTCTGGTGGTTTGGTGGGTTTTCTCCTGGTGAAAATAGGTTGTGCCCATGGGACGGATTACGGGTCGCGGTGAGCAGGCTTTGCAGGGGGAAAGGGAGGTTCCCCTTGATGCGCGACGACGATCTTGCCGTGATACGGAAACCTCTGGATGAGGTCGGATGGGGATGATTCCCGGAGCCAGGCAATCGCTCTCGGTATCATTTCCGGCAATGGGGCATACGTTGGGAGGAATTATCGGGGGGAGAGGGGTGGAGGGGCAAGGCCTGGCCGGGCAAAAGGTCGTGGAGAACAAGGATCAAGAAAGGATATGGTCCGGAAACGACCTCCATTCTGCGAGGCCATGGGGTTGTATGCGGTCACCCACAAATACGCAATACAAAGACGCCTGCCGGACAGGGATCACTGGCCGCTCACGGGACGGGGCATGGCCCGCCCGGGGCGACTACACGTCAATCCCGTGCTTCTTGATCAGGGCATAAAAGTGGGACCGTGACAGGCCTGACAGCTTGAGCATCTTTTTCAGGTCGTTTCGGGTCTCCTGCATGAGGTTTTGGAGGTAGCGTTTTTCCATGTCCGAGCGAAATTCTCGCAGAGCAGGGATGTGTGGGCAGGGATCGCTTATCCCGGGATGAGGGAGGGGATCGGTCCCCGGGGGAGATGGGGGCGCGGGCAAGGATCTGCCCTGGAGTTGGTTTTTGACCACCTTGATGCGGATATCCGGGGGCAGATGCATGGCAAAGATGGTCTTTCCCTCTCCAGCGGCCACCACGGCCCGTTCCAGGGTATTGGCCAGTTCACGCACATTGCCCCGCCAGTGATATTGTTCCAGGATGGCAAACACATCACCGTCAATGCCCTTGGTGGGTTTGCCCTGGATGTTGCAGATCTGGTCAATGAAATACAGGGCCAGGGGTTTGATGTCCTGCTTGCGTTGTCGCAAAGGCGGCAGGGGAAGGAGAATGGTCTTGAGACGGAAATAGAGATCTTCCCGAAAGCTGTCCTTGAGGACCATGGTTTCAAGGTCCCGGTTGGTGGCCGCAATCAAGCGAAAATCACTTTGGGTTTCCCGGTGGTCGCCCACGGGGCGGAAGGTCCGTTCCTGGAGGAAACGAAGAAATGTTTTTTGAAGGGATACCGGGAGCTCTCCGATCTCGTCCAAAAAAAGGGTTCCCGTATCCGCCTGCTTGACCAGGCCGGTCCGGTCCCTGTCGGCTCCGGTAAAGGCCCCTTTGACATGGCCAAAAAGAATGCTCTCCAGAATGGTTTCGGTCAAAGCGGCACAATCAACAGGTATAAACGGTCCATTGGCTCGCAGGCTGTTGGCATGAATGGTTCGGGCAAAAAGCTCCTTGCCCGTGCCGGTTTCTCCGGTGATGAGTACATTGGAATCACATTGGGCCGCCTGGGCTACCAGATCAAAACATGCCCGCATGACCGGGCTCTTGCCGATGACATGTTCCAGGTTCAAGGCCATGGGGGGCTTTTGGCGCTTTTTTTCTTTTCTGTAGGCCAGGACCCGGTTGAGGGTGAGCATGATATTCTTGATGGGAGATGGCTTGACCAGATAGTCCCAGACCCCTCCCTTGATGGCCAGTTCGGCCCCATCAGGGTCTCCTTTGCCCGTAAGGATGATCACCTCGGGTTTTGACGGGGCTTCCTTGATGGTCGGCAAGGCGTCCAGACCGTCTCCGTCAGGGAGGTGGACATCCAGGAAGACCACGTCAAAGGCCGCGGCTTCAAGACGTTCAAGGCCCTGGGTCAGGGTTTGGGCGTTCTCGCAGGTGAGCTGCATGCGGGAGATCAGGCTATGCATGGTCTCGCAAACCTGGATGTCGTCATCAATGACCAGAATTCTGCTCATGAGATGGTCTCGGGTTGATTCATCGGGTAGTTGTCGTGGATGGTGATTCATGGTCCGTTGTTGGTCCGGAACCGTGCGTGCCAAGGATGCGATCAATGGCCTCTGCAAGGGTGGTCTTGTTGTAGGGCTTGAGCAAGACGTCTCGGATATTGACCATGTCCCTGGCGGCTTCCGTGGCCGTGTTCCTGCCGGAGACCATGATCACGGGGAGGTGCGGGGCCATTTCCATGAGGTGTCGGGCCAGTTCCAGGCCGTTCATTTCGGGCATGTCATAGTCGGTGATGAGCAGATCGCATGCCTCGCTGTGCCCAATGATTCTCAGGGCGCTTTCTGCAGCGCTCACCGGAGTGACCTTGTAGCCAAGCAGGGTCAGAATCCGGGGAATGGTCCGTAGCTGGTCGGGATCATCCTCCACAAAGATGATCCGCCCGGATCCTTTGCAAACGTCCGGCTTGGCGGCCGGTTCCGATTCGACAGCTGCCGGGTGGGCCAGGGGAAGAAAAACGGAAAAAGAAGTTCCAGCTCCCGGGTGGCTCCAGACGTCAATGGCTCCCTGATGTCCCGTGACGATTCCGTGGACAACGGCCAGCCCGAGCCCGGTTCCCTCATTTTTGCCCTTGGTCGTGTAGAAGGGATCGAAGATCTTGTCCATGACTTGCTGTGTCATGCCCGGGCCCGTATCCGCGATGGTCAATCTGGCGTAATGCCCGGGACGCACGTCCAGTACCTCGGCCCGGGTTTCGGTCAGGATTTCTGCGGTCAGGTGGATGCGCAATGTCCCGCCCTGGGTGTCCATGGCCTGAAAGGCATTGGTGCACAGGTTCATGACAATCTGATGGATTTGTGAGGGATCGGCCAGACACAAAATGGGTGAGGCCGCAATATCTTCCCTGATGCGGATGTTGCCCGGAAAGGAGGCTCTGATCAGGCTGACCGCTTCCGAGATGATCTCGGCGAGGTTGGTGGGCACGAACCCTTCCTGGCTGGGGCGGCTGAATGTCAGGATCTGCTTGACCAGCTGGCTTCCCCGCCGAGAGGCCGTGAGTACCCGGGTGAGATCCTCATGGGTCATGGAATCTTCGTCCACGTCCAAGAGAGCCAGCTCGGTGGAGTTGATGATCGATGTCAGGATATTGTTGAAATCATGGGCAATACCTCCCGCCAGTCTACCCATGGCCTCCATCTTCTGGGATTGCAGAAGTTGTCGTTCCAGGTGGATGCGCCGGGTGATGTCCTCGGCAAATCCTTCCAGGGAGTCGACGCTCCCGTCAGGCTTGCGGATGATGCGCAGGTACAGGTTGGCGACGATGACCGAACCGTCCCGTTTTCTGAATCGGTTTTCGAAATTGATTCGCCCTGCGGCTGTTGCGGTCGCTGCAAGTCCCTGGGTCCATTGTTGGGGATCAACGTACAGTTCGTCGGGGACCGAGCCGACCCGTTGCATGAGATCTGTGGGCGAGTCGTACCCGAGCATGCGGGCCATGGCCGGATTGGCGTCCAGGAATCGTCCTTCCGGCGTGGTTCTGAAGATGCCCAGGGCCGAATTTTCAAAAATGCTGCGGTATTTCTCCTCGGCCAGGCGAAGGTGTTCTTCCGCGCGTCGTCGTTGCAGCGTGCTCGCAACAAGCATGATGGAAATGAACGAAAGAATCACCAGGCTGGCAATGATCAGCCAGAAGGTTTCCTTGTTCAGGGCGTACAACCGTTTGGGTTCGTTGATGATCACGCTGCCCTGGGGCAGATCTTGGGGATCAATGGCAAAGCGTTTGAGCATGGTGTAATCGAACCCGTACTCCCCCATATACCACTTGATGACCGGGATTTCTCCCGGATGCTTCCCCTTGAAGATGTCCAGTACCTGTTGGGCCGCCATGGCCCCCACCCGGGTGCCGTCCAGCAGGCGTCCCCCCATGATTCCATGGCCAAGAAGAAAGTGCCAATTGCTGAAAATGGGCACCCTGGCCACCGCGGCAATGGAGGTGAGTACCTCTTCTGCCGAGTAGAACTGTCCGTGAGCATCCTTGTAAAAGGGGATCACGTACAAGATCGTGTCCTCTGCAAGAAGGGGAATCCGGGCCAGCAGTTCGTCCAGGGACGCATCTGTCCAGAACTCCACGTCGAGGCGTTGTTCAAAGGGCTGCAAGGCCCTGTATACCTGGTTGCGTATGGCCAGGCTGGTGATGTCGTTGTTGCCGATGACAACGATGTTGGCGGTCTCTGGGCACAGCTGCAGAGCCAGTTTTAGGGTGCCCGCAACGTCGATGTTTTCAATGACTCCGGTAAAGCGATCCCTGTTTTCCATGACCCCGGGGTTCAGGTCGTTGACCCCGCAGAAGACGACCGGAGTGCCCGGGAAAAATTCCGGCCCGTATTGCTGGAGGAATTCAAAGGCATAATTGTCCGAGGTCATGAGCGCGTCAAAGCGGATGTGCTTGAACTTGTAGGCGTACAGGTCCAGCAGCATGGACTGCATGGTCAGGGAGGTGTGCCGTTTGGAATCCATGTACTCCACCTGCAGGTCCACGTTGAAGGGGCTTTGGGCGAACCGTTTCTTGACCCCCTGTACGATGGTATCCGACCACGAATACCCGTTTTCATAAGAATTGAGCAGCAGGACGTTTTTGCGTGGCTTGGCCGCATGGACCGTGTGAGGAGTCATCCATTGGGCGCAGCAGCATATAAGGAGAATGCCAATTGTTCGGCATGCCGGGAACAGACGGTAGAAGGTCATGCAGGGCTCGCTGGTTCAGGAAGGGACGGGGCAGCGCAACGTAGTGATGCAGGCCTGTGGAAGCTATGGGGGTGAGGTGAGCAAGGGCCTGTGGGTTGTGGTTCTTCGTATTGTTGCGATGCGGGCCGTTGGCATTTTGCAACATCGTAACGAACGGGACGCACCCGGTCGGGAATACCGAGCCTGGAACCCCCCGGTTGTCAAGGGTGAACAATCAGAAGTACCCGATGACGCCCCTGGTTGCTGTAGACCGGTGCATCAGGCGGCGTTAAGCCGCCTGCAAGCCGCGTTCAGACCGACACCTTGCCGGCCTTGAGCGCGTAGGCCAGGACAATGCCGACCCCGAATCCCACGGCCAGGTTCGTGGCCAGGGTCATGGCGAGCATGATCACGATCACAAAGAGATCGCTGGACCCTTTGACATCCCTGATGGTCATGGCGAGCTGGCTGCCGGCAAAAATGAGGAGCACACCAAGAACGGCAAAGGGGATGAGGTGGACCAGGGTGATGGCGTGGGTGCCCAGAAAGAGGGCAAGGCAGATGAACAGGGTTCCTATGAACAGATTGGATCCGGCCGTGCGTGCCCCAAACCGGTAATGGGCGGCCAGCCCCCCTGCACCGTGGCACAGAGGCATGCCACCCACCAGAAAACTGAACACATTGGCAAGGCCCATGCTGATGCACAGTCCCTTGTAGGTCACTTTGCGGGAGCCGGGGCCGAAATATTCCCGAGAAAGATCCGCGTTGGCAACAACCGCATTGCCCAGGGTCATGGGGATTTGGGGCAGGACCAGAGTGATCAGGGCCAGGGAAAAATCGGCTGTACTCGGAAATCCAAAGGGAAGCCAATCCGGGAGATGGATTCCCAGTTCGAGGCGGTTGAATCCCTCGTGGGTTCCGAAGAAAAGGCCGGTAAGCAGGCCAAAGAGGATGACCAGAATGCCTGCGGGAAAGCGCTTGTCGTTCAAAAAGCACAAGGTAAGCGCCATGCCCATTGTGCCAATGATCAGACCTATGGGGATCACACCCAGGCTTTGAATGCTCAGATAGGGTTCTCCTGCCTGAGCCATGGCCTGGAAGGTTGAGGTGCCCAAGACAAATTTGATCCCCTGGGCCATGAGCACGGTACCCGTGGCCAACTGCACACCTCGGATGACCGGCTTGGGGGTGTATTTGCCGATCAGGTTCACGGCACCGGTTGCGCCGACAAGGAGAAGGACAATGGCCACAAGCAGCCCCGAGGCCGTGATCTGCGAAGGGCCAAGGCCCGTGGCAATGGCATAGGCACCGATGACTTTCATGGGTTGAACCGGGACCGTAACCCGGTAGTACAGCCCCGCGAACACGTAAAAGACGCCAATGGCCAGAAACAGTCCCGAGGGCGAAAGGCCGTTGACCATGATCATGCCAATGGCCAGGGGGAGAAGGGTTCCCAGATCGCCCAGGGATCCGGCCAGCTCCAGCCGGTTGAAACGAATGGAAGAGGTCGATGTGGTCATGGTGTCACGCCTTGCATGAAGAGAAGCCTTGTCATCCGGACCTGTGCCCGGATGACAAGGCGGGTAGGTGAGAAGCGGTCAACATGATGTCGGTGTGATCGGCAGAGTGCATGGATAAACCGGTGCTGCAACGGGTTCGGACTACAGCAGACCGGTCTTCCTGAGCACGGTTTCTGCCCCCTTGTACGAAGCAATGATGAGAATCACCCATCCGATGAGAAGTACGGCTGACATGATGGTCTCCTTGATGATTGGTTGTGTTGTGCACGTCCGGAGCTCGTGGGCGTTCCGGAGCGCATGCTTCTAGTACAGATCGTTGGCTGTTTCTCCGTCAAACTCCGATGCATCGAGTTTTTTGGCGTCCATCAGCTTCCAGACCCAGGCGATGTAGGCCAGCACAAAGGGCACGGCCAGGGCAATGTAGGACATGGCCGTGAGGGTGTAGTGGCTGCTTGATGCGTTATAGATGGTCAGGCTGCTTTGGAGATCGAAGATCGAGGGATAGAAGGCGGTGTTGTTGAACCCTGCCAGAAAGAAGATGCTCAGGCAGGTAAACACGGTTCCCGGTCCGGCCAGCCAGATGCCCAGGCGTTTGCTGGTGTAACCCGTGATCACGGCGGCACCGGCAATGAGCAGGATGCCCGTGATGAGCAGAAGCATGACAATGGGCATGGCCATGAGGTTGACGAAGTATTTGCCCTTTTCCAGGGAGATGGTGCCGGTGGCCGGGTCAAGGGCAAACCCCTGCATGGTCAGCAGGCTGTACAGGATATAGAGCAGAAACGGGACCAGATAGAGGAAGTTCCTGAAGGCTGCGGATCTGGCCTTTTCCTCGATCTTGGCATGGCGGATGTTGTTCACCAGATACATGGCCCCCAGAGCACGGGATAAAAAGACAAGAAGCAGGCCCATGGCCAGATTAAAGGGGACCAGGGCGGCTTCGAGTCCGCGCAGGGGATGCTTCCAGGAGCTCAGGTTGAAGGCGTTGACCTGAAAATGGGAACCCGTGAAAAATGTTCCCACGGCCGCGCCCACAAGCAGAATGCCGATGGCGCCGTTGATGAACAGGAAGGTTTCATACACCCTGGCTCCCAGCAGGTTGCCGTCTTTTTTGCGGAATTCGTAGCTCACGGCCTGCAGGGAAAAGGTGAACAAAATGGCGATCCATACCCAATAGGCCCCGCCAAAACTGGTGGCGTAGAATTTGGGAAAGGCGGCAAAAAAGGCCCCGCCAAAAAGGACCAGGGTGGTGTAGGTCAGTTCCCATTTGCGGCCCAGGGAATTGATGACCAGGGATTTCTGTCGGTCTGTTTTGGCAATGGTTCCAAGCAGGCTCTGGCCTCCCTGGACAAAGGTCATGAACACGAACAGGGAGCCCACCAGAGAGACCACGATCCACCAGAGTTCCTGAAGTTGGGTGTGTGCAAGATTTCCAAACATGGCTTATTCCTCCGGTCCAAGAGCGATTTGTCGGGTCATGATCCTGATGCCGGCTATGAGCAGGACGGTGAAGAGGGTCAGGAACATGAAAAAGGTCAATTGTACGGTGGCCGTGGTCAGGTCGGAAATGGCCACTCCCACGGGTAGGAGTCCCTGGATGGCCCAGGGTTGACGTCCCACCTCGGCCACGATCCAGCCGGTTTCCTGGGCCAGATATCCCAGAAACAGGGAGAGTACGGCAAAGCGCAAAAACCAGGTCTGGTTTTCCAGGGTACCCTTGAACAGGAAGAACAGGACCCCCAGAAAGATGAGCGGGAACAGGAAGCCGAGCATAACCATGATGTGGAAACTGTAAAAGGTCAGCCCCACCGGGGGAACGGCCTGTTCAGGCGAGGTCAGGTAGCCGTATCCCAAAAATTCCTTGTGCCTGTTGAATGTATTCAGGGCCGCCTGGGCGTCGTCCTGGTTGGTGGCCTGCTTGAATGCGGTCAGGGCCTTGATGGCAGCACGCCCCTGACTGATTTTATCCGCAGTGCTCATAATGCCCTGAGCGTCATTGCCATAGACGAGATCGTCCACCCCGGGAACAAAGGTGTCCAGCTGACGGTTGGCCAACAAGGTCAGGGCTCCGGGGAGCTTGATGTCAAAGAGAAAGGGATCATCGTCTTCACCCGGCATGTGGGAGGGATCAAGAATGCCGAGCATGATCAGACCGGCATTGGTTTCACCTTTGTAAAGGCCTTCCATGGCTGCCAGCTTCATGGGTTGCACCCGGGCGCTGGTATAGGCGGCCTCGTCTCCGGTGAAGATGACAAAGATGGAGGCCAGGAGGCCAAAGACCGAGGCTACAGCCATGCTTTTCTTGGCCATATCCGTATGGCGTTTTTTGAGCAGAAACCAGGAAGAGACGCAGACCACAAAAAGTCCGCCCAGGAGAAAACCCGAGCTGGTGGCGTGGGTGAACTTGCCAATGGCCGTGGGAGAAAAGAGGACTTCCCAGAAATTTTCCATTTCAAACCGGGCCGTCTGGGGATTGAAAGCCATGCCCACGGGGTATTGCATCCAGCCGTTGGCCACCAGAATCCACAGGGCCGACAGGTTGGAGCCAACAGCCACCATCCAGGTGGAAAAGAGATGAAAGCCCTTGGAAACACGGTTCCATCCGAAAAACATGACCGCGAAAAAGGTGGCTTCGATGAAGAAGGCGAAAATGCCTTCTGCGGCCAGGGGGGCTCCAAAGATGTCCCCGACCATCCAGGAATAATTGGCCCAATTGGTTCCGAACTCGAATTCCAGGATCAGGCCGGTGGCAATACCCACGGTAAAGTTGACGGCAAAAAGGGACATCCAGAATTTGGTGATCCTTTTCCAGGATTCATTGCCTGTTTTCACGTACAATGACTCGAAAAAGGCGAGTAAAAAGGAAAGCCCCAGGGTGAGGGGAACAAAGATCCAGTGAAACATGGCCGTGAGGGCGAATTGAGCCCGGGCCCAATTGACCTGACTCCAATCGATCTGTTCTAGCACGGTTAGCCCCTTATTGTTGAAGATGCAGGATAAACAATGTGTGCTGCAGGGTTTCTGATACCCGAGAGTGAAGCAACATAGCCGAATGATGCGTTGATTGTGGACCTGAAGTAAACCTGTTTCGGAAAAGCATCCCTATCAATCATGGTCGACAGGAGCAATTGCCGTATTGCCCCCTGACCGGATTTGTGGAGGTTTGCCAGTGTGTTGGCGGTTCATTGGTCGGTCTCGTGTTCATGTGGCGGTGATGTCGGTTCCATGGTCAGGGCGGACAGGACATGATTGGCCCGTTCATGATCCGACGAATAGGTGGTGGCCAGGAAATCCGGAAAAAAGAAGATCTTGATCACCCCGAAGAGGATCACGAGCTTGATCAGAATGATCTTCCACAATTGACGTCCGAGGACCATGGAGCGGAAGCCGTCCACATAGAGTGCGTACATGGTTCTGGCAAAGGAGAGCATGGTGTGTTCCTTGGCGTACGAGATGTCGGTTGGTCGGAAACCGAGGTTGCCCGGAGGTTCCCTGCAACACCGGTCAGAAGGTTATCACGGTGTATCCCTGATCCATGTAACCGGACATGGAAGGGTGACCATTCATGTCCGCGAGCATGGTCATACCGGTTGCCTTGACCTCTGCAAGAACCCCGAGTTTGGCGGAGCAGGCCTGGCACGCGCCGAAGAACAACCCCTTGTCCCATGCCTTGGAGTAGAGCGTGTGGAGCGGATGGTCGCTTTTGGCAAGTTCGGGTACGAGCCGGACAGCCGTCCCTTCCATGACAATGCCTGTTTCATAACCTTTTTGGGCCATGTCCAGGGCATTGAGCAACACGTGAATGAAACACATGGGATCGCCGTTCAAGGCGAACAAAACGGTTTTTTGCATATGTACCTCCATAGTAGTGATAAGAGCTTCTGCCGAGCGGGGATGCCCTTCTGGTATCTCAAAAACAAGGGGGATTCCAGCAGAAAAGGGCATCCCTCCCATTTGTCAGCCTGATACTCCACACCAGGAGGTTTGTCGATAGTGAGAACCGTTATTGTTAAAATTTATAGCCTGGACACAGGACATGGCGTAGCCTTGCCAACAAACGGAAAAAGGCGGAACCAAAAGTTCCGCCTTGCTTGATGGGCTCATGAGGACGTTTAGTCCATTTCTTCAAAAAATTCCTTTTCCGCACCACATTTGGGGCAAACCCAGTCTTCGGGTACGTCTTCGAAGGCGGTTCCTGCAGGAACCCCGTTTTCAGGATCGCCCAATTCAGGATCATAGATATAACCGCAGGGGCATTCGAATTTTTTCATGGCTCGTCTCCTTGTGTTGTTGTGCCTGTGAGATATACACCGCTTAGAATAAACCTTGTTGAGTATTTGGCAAAATTTGTCAACTCTCAAGAAACGTTCCCGGGGTACAGATATCCGGAGAGCGGAAGGGCGCTGCCACGCGCAGGAGGAAGATTGCCGTTTGCATATATTGCTCCGGATATTTTCCCTTGCATTTTGGCTCGATTTTGACGAAAGAATATCGAGGTGTTACCATTACCCCAATTTTTCATGCAGTTGCAATCTCACTTCAACCAGGAGGAGACCTCATATGGCCATCACACTTCCCGAACTTCCCTATGCAAAGGATGCTCTTGCCCCGGTTATCAGCGCCCAGACGTTGGAGTTTCATCACGGCAAGCACCATAATGCCTATGTGACCAATGCGAACAAACTGCTTGCGGGCACTGATCTCGAAGGTCAGGACATGGAATCCATCATCAAGAAGACCGCTGGGGACACATCCCGGGTCGGCATCTTCAACAACACGGCCCAGGCATTCAACCATTCGTTCTACTGGCAGTGCATGAAGCCCGGTGGAGGCGGTGCCCCGACCGGCCCCATTGCCGAGCGTATCAACGCGGCCTTTGGTTCCTACGAGGCTTTTGCCGAGCAATTCAAGACTGCCGGAGCAACCCAGTTCGGCAGCGGTTGGGCCTGGCTGGTTCAGGATGGCAGTGATCTGAAGATCATGAAGACCCCCAATGCGGATACGCCCCTGGCCCATGGTCTGAAGCCCCTGCTCACGGTGGATGTCTGGGAGCACGCCTATTACCTTGATTACCAGAATCGACGCCCCGACTACCTGGCCGCCTTTCTGGACAAGCTTGTCAATTGGGATTTTGTCAACGCCAACTTGAAATAGTGAAATCCGGCACTTGCCATTTTCCCCTCCGAAGACTACAGGCACGTTAAAGATAACGGCCATTCACTTTTTGCGAGAGGGTGAAACATCACGCTGTAACCGTTGCGTTTGTTCGTATTGCTATCGATGTGTTGGAGGTTAATTGTTATGAAAAAGTCTTTACTGGTCAGCCTGTTCAGCATGGCTCTGATCTGCATGTTTGCTGCGCCCAGTGTTTTTGCCATGGAGGCCCCGGCAGACATGTTGATTCAGGCTCCTGAAGGTGCCAAGGCCAAGAAAAAACCTGTCAATTTCTCACATGTCAAACATGCCGAGTTCAAATGTCAGGAATGCCATCACACCTGGGATGGCACAAGCCCCATCAAGAAATGTACTGATGCCGGTTGCCACGATATCGTGGCCGCAAAGGGCAAGGAAAAGAAAAACATCAAGTACTTTGAGACTGCCTATCACCAGACCTGTTACAAGGGTTGTCACAAGACCCTCAAGAAAGCCGGTAAGAAGACAGGCCCCACGGCCTGTGGTCAGTGTCACCCCAAATAAGATACTTGTTGCCGAGGTTGTACCCCTCTCGCAAATCCTTACCATAATGGCCGGGGATGGCGGGTCGGACCAAACGTGATCGCACGTCATGACAGGGCGGACAGGAGATGTCGATGCCGGTTGTTTTGCAACACGCTTCTCGATTCTTCGATAGCTGTCATGCCCGTTTCAATAATGTTCATGTTTGGTTCGGCCGCTCCCTGGCCCTTGTTTTTATCCTTTCCCTCATCCTCATCCAGACCAATGAGCTGGGGTTGCTCCCCCTGTTCCTGGCTTCCCACATCCCCACCAATCTGTTCCAGGCTGTCCACATCGTGTTCACCCTGGTCCTCATCGTTGAGATCATCGAAATGGTCTTTGTGCTCCCCAAGTCCTTTTCCCGGGCCGTGGGCAAGCAATTCGAAATATTCTGCCTGATCCTGCTTCGTCATGCGTTCAACGAACTGGTGCATTTTTCCGGAGTTCTGACACTGGCCGATCATGTTGATCCGGTGCTTCGGATCATGGCCGACGGTTTCGGGGCCCTGGTCATGTTTTTGCTGCTTGGGGTCTATTTTGCCGCCAGACGCCCGTTGCAAAGGTTCCGCGATCTCTCGTTTCTCGAGGGGTTCGTGGCCACCAAAAAACTGTTGGCTCTGGTCCTGTTCGGTTTTTTTCTGGGCGTGGGGGTCTTCAATGGCGTCTGTGTCGTGCGCGGCATCAGTCTGATCCCCTTCTTTCCCGCCTGCTATACGGCTCTCGTGTTCGCGGATATTTTCATTGTTCTCGTGGCCCAGCAGTATTTCACCTTTTTTCCCAGTGTCTTTCGCAATGCCGGACTGGCCGTGAGTACCACACTCATGCGCATCGGCCTGTCGGCTCCAGCCTATTATGATGTCCTACTGGGTATCGTGGCCATTTGTTTTGCCGTGGGCATTCAGCTGGCATGCTGTTTCTGGATCAGGTTCGTGGATCAGGGAAAGGACCGGCGCGACGTGGTCCGGGAAGCCTGACAAATATCCTCACTCACGCCCATGGGAAATATCCTCTGCACATCAGGAATTGTCTTTCCGGCATCATACTGTTGCAGCTTCACTGGCTCCAATGTTCAACGGTTCCGCAATCCTGTATGAAACACGGCCCGCACATCCCGGCTTCCTTTTTTGCGTAAATTTTCGGGCATTCTTGAACAATGAACCGGAATGCGCTACCTCATCCCCTTATTGGCGTTGTTGTGTGACCTTTAACCGGGAAGAATGATCATGGATCCTTCACAGCTCATTCCGGCGACCGACCCCATTTCCGTTCCCTGGATCTGGTTCGAGGCCCTGGGAATTCTGACCTTTGTCGTGCACCTTTTGTTCATGAATGCCATGTTCGGCGGAAGCATTATCGCCCTGGTCGTCAGGGAAAAAGGTCGTTCCCGAATGCACCCCGTGGCCCAGTCTCTTGCCTCAAAGCTTCCGACCCTGGTTGCGTTGACCGTGAATATGGGAGTGGCTCCACTACTTTTTATCCAGGTCATTTACGGAAATTTTCTGTACACAAGTACCATTCTCATGGCGGTGTATTGGCTTTCAATTGTTGTACTCGTCATTTTGGCTTATTACCTGTTGTACTACCATGCTTTCAAATACGATGTCCTGGCCAATAATCGGAAACTGGTCATGGCCATGGTCGTGGCGCTTTTCATGGTGGTCGCGTTCTTTTTCAGCAACGCCATGACCTTGATGATCGTTCCCCCTGCCTGGGAGGGGTATTTTTCCAATGTCTCGGGAACCTTGCTTAATCTGACCGATCCGACCCTCATTCCACGTTATCTGCACTTTGTGGTTGCAGCCATGGCCGTGGGGGGGCTGTTCGTGGCTCTTTTGGGGTACATGCAACGCCGCCAGAACAAGGACGGAGAACCGCAGATCACCATTGGTCTGCAATGGTTCACCTCCATGACCCTGGTTCAATTCGTCATTGGAACCTGGTTCCTCTTGAGCCTGAAGCGTGAAGTCATGCTCGCCTTTCTGGGCGACAACGGGTTCGCCACTGCCGTGTTTCTCGTGGCCCTGGCCGTGAGTCTGCTGGCCCTGTATGCCGGATTCACCCGCCGGATTCTTCTGGCCGCGGGATCAACTGTGGCATTGGTCTCGCTGATGGCCATTGTCCGCGCCCTGCTCCGGTGGGAGTATCTGGCTCCGTATTTTCATCCCTCCGATCTGACCCTGCAACCCCAGTATTCTCCCCTTGTCATGTTTATCCTTTTTCTGGTGGTCGGTCTCGGGGTTGTGGCCTACATGCTTCATCTCTATCTGTCCGCAGGCAAGGAGGATTGATCCATGGAATATCCCATTTGGCAATTGACAACCCTTGCAGGCGGTTTCTGGATCGCCCTGATCGCTGTCGTTCATGTATATGTGGCCCATTTTGCCGTGGGCGGTGGCCTGTTTCTGGTTCTCACCGAACATAAGGCCCGTCGGGAACATTCTCCGATCATGCTGGCCTATGTGAAGAAACACACCAGATTCTTCCTGCTTTTGAGCATGGTATTCGGCGGGTTGACCGGCGTCGGCATCTGGTTTTCCATTGCCCTGAGCAGCCCGCAGGCTACATCAACCCTGATTCACTCCTTTGTGTTCGGCTGGGCAACGGAATGGGTCTGTTTTCTGGGCGAGATCGTGGCCCTGCTCGTGTATTACTACGCCTTTGATCGGATGAAACCGCGGGATCACCTTCTTGTTGGCTGGCTCTATTTTGTGTTTGCCTGGCTCTCGTTGTTCTTTGTTACCGGGATCATCGATTTCATGCTTGCCCCGGGTAAATGGCTCGAAACCAGAAATTTCTGGCATGGGTTTTTCAATCCGGTATTCTGGCCGTCCGTGCTTTTCAGAACCTTTATGGCCTGTATTTTTGCCGGGCTGTTTGCTTTTATCACGGCGACGCGAATCAAGGACGATACAACCCGTCTGACCGTGGTTCGTTGCTGTTCCCTCTGGACGGTCCTTCCCTTTATCGGCGTCATTTTGTCGGGCTGGTGGTATGTGGCCAGCTTTCCCGAGTATGCCTACCAGATGGTGGTCTTCAAGATACAAAAGCTTGGCCTGTTTGTGCCGGGCTTTTTGGTCCTTGGCGGCGTGATCATGCTGGGCGGCCTGTTCATGGCCATCAGAATGCCCGCAACCATCAAGCGTCCCACCGCATTGGTGCTTCTGGCCATTGGATTGGGCTACATGGGATGTTTTGAGTTTTCCCGTGAAGCAGCCAGAAAACCCTATCTGATCAACGGATACATGTATTCCAATTCCATCTTGCCCGCAGCCGTGGATGATCTGAACACCGTTGGCGTGCTTTCAGTCGCCAAGTGGACATCCGTGGACAAGGTCACCCCGGAAAACGAGATGCAGGCGGGCCAGGAACTCTTCCAGCTCCAATGCGCTTCCTGCCACTCCATTGGCGGGCCCATGAACGATATTCTTCCCCTGACCGAAAAGTTCTCGGTTTTCGGCCTCGACTCCCAGCTCAACGGGCAGGGCAAACTGGTCAGGTATATGCCTCCCTTTGTGGGTACCCCGCAGGAGCGAAAGGCTCTGGCAACCTATGTCATCAACGGGCTGCATCAGGGCAATCCCCATCTGAACGATGGACCGGCTCAAAAGCCCGCCCAGCTGGCCACCGAAGTGCCGGACAAGGTCAATGACGAGTATGTGCTTCTGGCCTGGAACAACCTGGGCATGCACTGCATCTCCGACAGTGATCCGTATTGGATCCTGCTTCCTCCGGCCAATGATATCCATGCCCAGCTCATCAGACGGGGGGATTCACCAGAAGTGGTTACCGAGGGGGTTGAACTTGCCTATGAGGTCGAGCCCGGTTTTGAAAATCCTGCCGGTCATGTCCGGTTCTGGGAATTCGCCCAGTCCCTGTTCGGCCTGGATGCACCTTTGCCGGTTAATGTGGGGGTTTCCGGCAACAGGGTCGCAGGGGTGATGAAACCGAGTGCGGATGGAAGCGGATTTGAAGCCACACTGGTTCCGGTTGTCCCTTATGCCGATGACGGATCCTTCAATCCCTATCCCCTGTTTACCATTACGGCCAGAGACAGGGAAACGGGTGAGATTCTGGCCACAACGCGCTGCGTGGCCCCCACGTCCACGGAAATGGGATGCAAGAACTGCCATGGGGGAACCTGGCGCGTTGCCGGGGTGGCCGGATTTACGGATGCAACCTCAGCCGACATTCTGGCCGTGCATGATCGGATCAACAAGACAACCCTGCTCAAGGATGCCCTCAAGGGAAAGCCGCGTCTGTGCCAAAGCTGTCACAAGGATCCTGTTCTTGGGGCCAAGGGCAAGGAAGGGGTGATCAGTTTTCCGGCGGCCATTCATGGATGGCATGCCAACTACCTGACCAACCGGGATGAAACAGCCTGTTTTCGGTGTCATCCAGCCAAAAATACCGGAGCCACCGGATGTTTGCGCGGGGTGCATGCCGGCATTGGACTGACCTGCATTAGCTGTCACGGCACCCTGGAGGATCACGCCCTGAGCCTCTTGAAATATGAGGATCAGCGGGGCATCAAGAGCGCATCCCGCCTGATGGCCGATCTGCAACCGCGGGTGGTCGATTCCAAAGAGGCCATCAATCCCCGAAATCCCTGGCTGGGCGAGCCCGATTGTCTGAACTGCCATGTTGATTTTGAACCCCCGGCGTCCAGGGACGTGTCGGGATTCAATGCCTGGACCTCGGGTGCGGCCGAGCTTTTCAGAGTGCGTACCGACGACATGGGCGTCAGGTGCCAAGCCTGTCACGGTTCTACCCATGCCAATTATCCGGCCACCAATATCTATGGCCGGGATCGGGACAATATTCCTCCCCTGCAGTATCAGGGAAATGCATTGCCCATCGGGGCCAACAGGCAATGCGGTGTCTGTCATACCGAGTCCATGGAAGACATGGACGGCCACCACTACGGGATGGCCTCGACTTTTCGGAATATGAGTCTCATGAAAACACCCTGAACAGGACGTTTTTTCGTTTTGGATGTCGGTACACGGCCGCAATGGCGTCGTCCTGGTTTGCCTTCCGGCCCGGGGTTGCCTGCTTTCACGAACGACAAAGGCCCCCAGTGCTTGCAAGCACTGGGGGCCTTTGTCGTTCGTGGAGGTTCTTGTTATTGTTTTTTGTCAGAGGTCGGATCAAGGGCCTTTTTGAGCTTGTCCCTGGATTCGTATTTCCTGCTCAAATAGCCGCATACCGGGCATTGTATCCAGTGACGGGAATCAGTGGCGGATACTTTGCACGGAGTCGCACACATGGGACAGGCAACCATTGGTGCTTCCTCGGTCATGATCGTTCCTCCTTGCTGTTGTTACAGGGTTTTCGGCGTTGTTTCGAGCCCCCTGCGGGCCAGTTGGCCAATGGTCACGCTCTGGAGTTTGCGATCCATGTAGACGTCAATCTGTCGGGGATCATCCGTAAAGCGGGCAATGACGCTTCGGGCGTTGATGTCGTTGATAAAGCCAAGGGCTCTGATGGCCAGACCGATGATTTCAGGATCGTCTTCCCGTTGAAGCTGCTTGACCAGCAGGGGAAGGGCCTTGGGGGCCAGATCAGGCCGCTGTTGGAGCAGGCGACCAATGCCCCAGAAGGCACCCCTGCGCAGAGGCATGTGTTCGAGGAAGCTGTCCGGCTTGCCATCCCGATCAAAGATGTAGTGCATGAGCACAGGGTGGAACTCGTTGGCCAGTTTGGGCACGTTGGCCATGATCTCCCCCATGGCTTCGGGCGCTCCCCATCCAATGCCACCGGATTCGTCGTTCAGGTTCCAGATGAACCGACGCATGACCACACGGGCCCGTTCCGGAGCCTGGTCCGTAAGGGTGATCATGACTCTGCCAAAGCCGGTGATGGCGTGCCAGCGGATCAGGGGATCGCTGTTGCACAATGCCGAAAACAACGGGCCAATGACCTTTTCCGAAGGATAGGCGTCCAGTTCGGCAAGGCGTTCTTCCCAGTTCCCGCTTCCGAGAATAGCAAAGACCGCTTTTTTGACCGTGCGTCCGGAAAGGGGGCGCGAAGGGCTCGGGGATGTTTTATGCATGGGCAGCAAGTTTTTCCTTGATGGCCTTGGCCACGCTGCGGCCGAGTTCACGACAGCTGGCAAGGTCTTCGTGGGTGGGACGGTTTCTGACGCGAATGCCTTCGCCAACCATTTCGATCTTGGCCGATTCCATGAGTTCTGTGAGATGTTTCACGGACTCACCGCTCCAGCCGTAGGACCCGAAAGCGGCTCCCACGCGATTCATGGGGCGCAGTCCCTTCATGTAGGTCAGAAAGTCGGCCACCAATGGCAATATACCGTTGTTGTGGGTGGGCGATCCGCAGATCACGGCCGTGGCATCAGCCAGTTCGCCCATGACCTGACTGTGATGGTAGGCCTTGAGGTGCATGAGTCTGTAACTGACACCTTCATCATTGAGCCCCTCGCCAATGGCCTTGGCCATCTTTTCCGTACTGTGCCACATGGTGTCGTAGACAATGACCGCCTTGTTGCCGGTGACCTGACGGCTGTACCGATCGTAGGCCTGGAGAATTTTGTCCACATGGGAACGCCAGATAATGCCGTGATCCGGAGCGATCATGTCGATTTCCCAGCCGGATTTGCCCAGATTGTCAAAAACCTTGCGGACCTGGGGGGAGTAGGGGAGGACGATGTTGGCATAGTAGAAGCTGGCTTCGTCCATGAGGGCGTCGATGTCCACCTCGTCGTCGAATCGTTCCACTGTGGCGAGGTTTTGTCCAAAGGCGTCCTGGGAGATGAGCAGTTTGTCCTCGAGAATATAGGAAAACATGGAATCCGGCCAGTGGACCATGCGGGTTTCCAGGAACGTGACGGTTTTTTTGCCCAGAGAGATGGAGTCCCCGGTACCCACGACCTCATAGGGCCATGTTTCATCGTGGAAGAGTTCCAGCAGGGCTTTTTTACCCATCTTGGAGCAGAACAGCTTTTCGGGTTTGGCCTGTTCCATGATCCAGGGCAGGGCGCCTGAATGATCGGGTTCCATGTGATTGGCCACAATGTAGTCGATGTCCTCCAGTTTCACCAGACTGCGGATCTGATGGTAGAGGTCCATCTTGAATTCTTCCTTGACCGTATCAAAAAGGGTGATCTTGTCATCGATCACCAGGTAGGCGTTGTAGGTGGTGCCCTTGGGTGCGGTGGAATAACCATGGAAATCATGATCGTTCCAGTCGATGGCTCCGACCCAGTATACATTGTCCTTGATTTGAACGACAGCCATATGAACTCCGAATGGTTCGGGGTTGAGGGGTGGGTTTCGTGTTCAGAAGAGGGGCCAATAGGTTCGCCTTCTGCAAGCTGCTGCCTTGCAGGGTGCTTCCTCATCCGGGGGGAACATGTGTAATCCCTTGGACGGGATGAAGCAGCAACCAGCACCAAAAAACGTTCTTTCACCGCACAAAGCGCAAAGGAACGCAGAGGTCTCGCCTCAAACCCTGAACGTGCAACCTGATACCCTGAAATGAATGGTATTTATTGGTCCTTCCCCCGCAATCCTACGGGGGAAGGGCGTTTTGATGTTCTTTTATGCTTCCAGGGCGAACGCGTCCTTGTCTGCGCCACACACCGGACAGACCCAATCTTCGGGAAGATCGGCAAAAGCGGTCCCAGGAGCGATATCGCTATCAGGATCACCTTCGGCAGGATCGTAAACGTAACCGCAAACAGTGCATATATACTTTTCCATGATCTTGCTTCTCCTTAAAGGGTGAAATGAAAGAAGAGGGGTTCACCCTACCCCACTGAGCCCGGACCGGCAAGAGGGCGGAAGGCTTTTTTCGAGGCGCCGCAAATGGGGCATTTCCAGTCGTCAGGAAGGTCCTCGAATGCGGTACCCTTGGGAATCTTGCCCTTGCGGTCGCCCCGGTCGGGGTCGTATACATAGCCACAATTAACGGTCTGACACCTGTACATTTCTTCAGGATGAGCCATGGTTGCCTCTCTCTTCGGCAAGGTTGACATGATACATGCGGGCCAAAGGGAGTGCTACCAGTTTTCTCCAAGGAGTTCGAAGTACTTCTGCTCGTGATCGCAGGCGGGACACTTGGCCGGGGGCTCGGTGGCCTCGATGATGAAGCCGCAATTGATGCATCTCCAGACAACTTTTTCCTCCCGTTTGAACACCCGGCCCTGCCTGATGTTTTCCACGAGATCCAGGAACCGTTTTTCGTGCTGCTTTTCGGCAACAGCGATGCTGCGCATGGCAGCGGCAATCACGGGGAACCCTTCTTCCTGGGCAATGTCGGCAAATTCGGGATACATGCTCTCGTGTTCATGGTGTTCGCCACTGGCAGCGGCCACGAGATTTTCCTCGGTGGTCCCGATCACTCCGCAAGGATAGGCGGCCTGGATTTCCACATCTCCGCCTTCCATGAACTTGAACAGCCTTTTGGCGTGTTCCTTTTCCTGAAGAGCGGTTTCGGCAAAGATCTGAGAGATCTGGACATACCCTTCTTTTTTGGCCTGGCTGGCAAAATAGTCATAACGGTTGCGAGCCTGGGATTCTCCGGCAAAAGCAGTCAACAGATTCTTTTCAGTACGTGTTCCCTTGATCGATTTCATGTGATTCTCCATAAGCTTGTTTGGTACATTGAAAATGACATTAACCTACAACAATAACCAGAAAACGGGACGGGGCAAGAGGGCAAGCCGACATATCATGAGATGCCCCGGGGCGCATTGGGCACGCTCTTGGGCTGGCACTGCGGACAGATCCCGTAAAAAAAGGTTGTTTGACCGAGGATGGTGAAATCGGACATCATGCGTGTCTGATCCACGGGGTTGTCCTTGACGTTGAACACATCCCCAACAGCGCCGCAATGGATGCACACCACGTGGTGGTGGGGGCTTGTGTCTGCATCAAACCGCTTCTGCCCGCCGGGGGCCCGAATGATCTGGATGTGGCCATCGGCGTTCAGGACTTCAAGGTTGCGATACACGGTGCCCAAACTGATTTTGGGAAGATCCTTGCGGACCATGTCGTACACCTCATCTGCTGTGGGATGAGAGGTGACGGCCCGCAATTTTTCCAGAATGATCTGGCGCTGTTTGGTCAGCCGACGAGCTGGGGATGGGGTGTTCATGGATTGACCTCGTAGTTGTTATCAATAATTATTACTTTTATGAAATTTGATTGAAAGTCAAGTCTTTTTCTGCAGGTTGGTGAAAACAGGTTGGCACCGTTGACACGATCTCCCAAATGGTTAAACAATTCCAGACCTGTTGTTGGCTTTGAGACAGATGTGGCCGGCTGATACACCCCAACGGAGAGGAGACTGCCTGATGGCCAAGTTCACGCGGAACCCCTGGCTCGAGATCCAGGCCATGAAGGACGAAATCGGCAGAATGATGGAGGAAGTTCACGACGATGATCCTTCCTTTTATCCTGCCCGGGAACGTCAGGCCCACTTCAAGCCGGTGGCTGATGTTTATGAAACTCGTGACAGCTATGTCATTGAGGTGGAGCTCGCCGGTTTGGAAAGGGATGCCGTGAGTATCGAAGTCATTGGCCATGAACTGGTCATCTACGGTGAGCGTCGACATGAAAAGGATGTGGGAGGAAGCGCCTATCATGTTCTGGAACGTTCCTACGGTCCTTTTGCCAGACGATTCGATCTCCCCCATGATGCAGATACCTCGGCCATCAAGGCCGTCATGCAACAGGGGATTGTGAGTGTGACCCTGCCCAAGCATGTCGCGAAACAGGACGGCAGGCGGATCCAGGTTCAGGACGGGTAGGGTAATCGGTGTCATCAGGTTGTAGGTTTGTTAGCTGGGTGAATGAAAGAACATTATTGGAGGGATCAGCTTGAGTTCTCAATTGCGAACCGGAGTGCTTTTGGCCGTTCTTACCGCCTTGATCATTCTGTTTGGGCGTTTTCTGGGGGGACAAACCGGAATGGTGGTGGCCTTCCTCATTGCCGTGGTCATGAATGTGGGCAGTTACTGGTACTCGGACAAGATCGTTCTCTCCATGTACCGGGCCGTGGATCTGTCCCCTTCGGATGCCCCCATGATCCATTCCATTGTCGAGGAACTTGCCCAACGGGCCGGGTTGCCCAAACCCAGGGTGGTCCTGGTTCCCGAGAACACCCCCAATGCCTTTGCCACGGGACGTGATCCCAAGCACGCGGTGGTGGCCGTGACCCAGGGTCTTTTGCAGACGCTGTCGCCCGAAGAGATCAAGGGTGTTCTGGCCCATGAAATGGGGCATGTGAAGAATCGCGATATCCTTATCCAGTCCGTGGCCGCCACCCTGGCCGGGGCCATCATGATCGTGGCCAACATGGTCAAGTGGGCCACCCTGTTCGGATTCGGTAGCCGTGATGACGAGGAAGGTGGCAGCCCCCTGGTTGCCTTTGTCTTTGCCCTGATCGCCCCCATTGCGGCCTCCCTTATTCAGATGGCCATTTCCCGGTCCAGGGAATTTCTGGCCGATGAGACAGGGGCCCGCCTGGCTGGCAATCCCCATTATCTGGCCAATGCCCTGGAAAAGCTTGATGCCTATAGCCGGAGCATGCCTTTGCAGCACGGCAATCCGGCCACCGAGAATATGTTTATTGTCAATCCCTTTGCGGGCATGTCCGTTGCCAGACTTTTCAGCACCCATCCCCCCACCGAGGAAAGGGTCCGGCGTCTTCGGAACATGGCCCCATAGGCCAGGAGAAGGTCGGCCTTCAAAGGCAAACGCCCGTCAGGATGATGTCCTGCCGGGCGTTTTTTTGTTGAAGTCATACGGTGTGGATTGGGAGATATCTTTATGCCTCCCAGTCCAGGGTCCTGGCCACGGCCTTTTGCCAGCCCTGGTAGCCCTTGTCCCGAACCTCCTGGAGCATGTCGGGGTACCAGGTGATGTCCTCTTCCCAATTGTTGTACAGATCCTCCCGACCGGACCAGTAGCCGCTGGCAATGCCTGCAGCATAGGCGGCGCCCAGGCAGGTGGTTTCCGCAACCTTGGGTCGGACCACGGGCACGTCAAGGATATTGGCCTGGAATTGCATGAGCAGGTTGTTGTGGACCATGCCTCCGTCGGCCTTGAGTTTGGTGAGCTTGACTCCGGAATCCTTGTTCATGGCCTCCACGATGTCCCTGGTCTGGTAGGCCGTGGCTTCCAGGGCCGCCCGGGCAATATGGTTCTTGTTGATGTAACGGGTCAGCCCCACCATGACTCCCCGGGCGTCAGGCCGCCAATACGGGGCAAAAAGTCCGGAAAATGCGGGCACAATATACATACCGCCGGTATCCTCCACCTGACGGGCCAGCTCCTCCACCTGGGGAGCGGAATCAAACATGTTCAGATTGTCCCGCAGCCATTGGACCAGGGCGCCGGCAATGGCAATGGATCCTTCCAGGCAGTATGAGGGTTTGCGTCCGCTGAACTGGTAGGCCAGGGTGGTGATCAGTCCGTGTCGGGAGACCATGGGCTTGTGCCCGGTATGCATGAGGAGAAAGCAGCCCGTCCCATAGGTGTTTTTGGCTTCACCCGGGGCAAAACAGGTCTGGCCGACCAGAGCGGCCTGCTGGTCGCCCACGGCTCCGCAGACCGGAATGCGAGCTCCAAAGGGCCCGTCCTCGCAGGTTGGGCCCCAGGTGGCCTCGTCGGAAGACGGAACAATGCGCGGAAGGCCCTGATCGGGAATGTCCAAGACGGACAAAATGTCCTCATCCCAAGTCAGGGTGTGCAGATTCATGAGCATGGTCCGGCTGGCGTTGGTCACGTCGGTCACATGGGCTCCCCCCCTGGGACCGCCGGTGAGCCACCAGATGATCCAGGTTTCAATGGTTCCGAACATGGCGTCTCCCTGTTGGGCCGCATTGCGGGCCTCGGGGATATTGTCCAGAATCCATTTGATCTTGGGGCCTGAAAAATAGGTGGCAACAGGCAGGCCGGTTATGTCCCGAAAACGGTCCTGTCCTCCCTCGGCCATGAGTTGTTTGCATATTTCATGGGTTCGGGTGCATTGCCAGACAATGGCGTTGTAAAAGGGTTTGCCGGTGTGGCGATCCCAGACAACCGTTGTTTCACGCTGGTTGGTGATGCCCACGGCCTGGAGCTGGTTGCCCCTGATGCCGGATTTGGCCAGGGCGCCGGCAATGACCTCCTGGGTATTTTTCCATATCTCCAGGGGATCGTGTTCCACCCAGCCCGGGCGGGGATAGATCTGTCTGTGCTCCTTCTGGTCCATGCCCACGATACGGCCGTGCTTGTCAAAGATGATGAACCGGCTGCTGGTGGTTCCCTGGTCGATGGCGCCAATGTAGGTTGCCATGTTTGCTCCTTGGTTGGGGTGTAGGTCCAGGGACGGAAAATTCGGTTGGTGTGCCACAATGGATAGGAGACATTGCCCCAAGATTCAAGGGGGCAGGCTCTTTCCCCGGGTTCTCCCTGGTGAAGGATCCGAGACGGTGTCAGGTAAAAGGCAGGGTCAGGGGCTGTTCCAGGGGGTCTTGCCGGATCTGGTCCACAAGGGCCTGGCGGATAGCACCCCGAACCCGGTTCCATTGCATGTGTCTGCCCGGGTGAAGGCGGTCCAGGACACGGTCCATTTCAAGGGGCCAGAAGGCTTCCTGAGCCACCGGAGTTCTGATGCCGCCGGTAAAGGCAAAACTCAGGCGGGTGAGTTCCGTTTTGGACATGCCCAGTTCCTGTGCGACCCGGGGGAAGACGTGTTTACCCACACTTGTGTGATGGTCATAGACCCACCAGGGCCAGTCCGCAGGCTCGGACAGGTGGGCGGGTTGAGCCCTGGACGGCAGCCCGGTGTAGGATGTCAGGGCGAGGAATCCTCCAATAAGGGCCATGGTCCGGTCTCCTTCCATGCCGCCTTTGATGGCGAACCGATCCATGCATGTCCGGGCAATGTCCCTGGCCTCAGGGTTTTCAAGGGTGGTTGCCTTGTCCAGAATGGCCCTGGCTACGGCTTCGTCCCCATGGGCGTTCCGATAGGCGATCATGCGTACCAGGGAATGCCAGCGGCGTTTGAAGGGTTCCTGATCCGGTCCAGCATACCTTCCCCGGCCATGGAGATCCAGAAGAACGAGCAGGGCATAGGTGGAATGATCCTTGACCGAGAGGCACAGGGTTTCCAGAAAGTCATGCACGTCTGTTTTGACAGATGCCCGACGACACGGGTCCTTGTGGTCTGGAACCCTGCCCGCGTACTGCCAGACTTCCTCAATGGCCAGAATGGGCAGGCGCCACATAAGCCAGCTTTTGTCCATGTCCCACAAGATGGCAAAGGCGGCCCGGAACATGCCCACATGGGATCTTCGGATTGCCTTTTGGATGGCCGAGCGTGCGGCCCATTGTTTGCGGTTGGCGGATTGTTTCACGTCTGGGGAGATGATTGGATGGATGCTAGGAAGGTTCGGGGGGCAACCCCGTTCCTCCGGGGAAACGGTAACTGCGTGGCAAGGGGTGATCTGGATGACGGATAGAGAACAAAAAAATGTCATCCGGGATCAGGATCCCGGATCAATACCAATATCAATCAGCTATCAATCAGCAATATCGGTTCCGGGTCACGTCCCCGCGTGCGCGCACTGCGTACTTTTTCCCTATGCCAACCTCAATGCCTTTTCCATCAGCTGCGTGAACAATACCGCTTTGGGTGCCGTGTGCAGGGGGTCGTCTGGAGGCAGTTTGTCCCGTTCCTGTTCAAATTGCATCTGGCAATAGGTGCAGGCCGTTGCCATGATCTGGGCTTTGGAAGCGCGGACGTTTTCAAGTTTCTTGCGCATGAGCGCCGTGGAAACCACATCATCGCGGCCACGAAGGGGGTAGCCGCAGCATTCCAGGCGCAGATCCCAGTCCACGGTGGAGGCACCAAGGGCCTGGATGATCCGTTCGAAAAGGGTTGGGGCAAAGGGATCGTCGAATCCGGTCACCGTGCTCGGGCGCAGGGCGTGGCACCCGTAGTGACAGGCAACGGTCAGGTCCGTCAACGGATGCACCACCAGTTGGCCCAATCGTTTGATGCCGACGTCCTTGTCCAGGACGGTGAGCAGGTGCCTGACCTGGACATTTTTCGCCGGTTGCAGACCCTCTTCAGCCAATTTGGTCGCAACAAGATCGTAGAGTCGTTGATCTCGTGCCAGGCGTTCCTGGGCGTGCTTGAGGTTGCCAAAGCAGCATTTGCACGGGGTCATGATGGGGAGGTTCTCGCGTTCGGCCAGGGCCAGGTTGCGCGCGGCCGCATACATGGACGCCTCGAAGCTGCGGTGCCTGAGGGGCCATCCGCAGCAGGAAAATTCAATATCGGTCAGACCGATATCAAGGGCTGCACACACGTTTTTCACCGACTTTCCGTATGCGGGAAGATGATAGGGAATCTTGCAACCCGGGAAATAGGCGTAGTTCATGATACTTCCTCGTGGCTGGGATGTTGAAAACGCCGGTGCCTGAGACGGGTCGAGGCGATATTGCGCAGTTCATAGAGGATGTCGGCCACAGGGATATTCTGGGGGCAATATTCCTGACACTTGTAGCAGGTGGTACAGCTCCAGACCATGCGCGCGGCCATGGTTTCTTCCTTGAGGCCCATGCGCAGCAGGTTCATGATCTGCTGGGGGGTCAGATCCAGATCCCTGGTGGGATTTTCGCTTACAGCGACCACAGGGCAGACACTGGTACATGTGGTGCACTGGATGCAGGACCAGAAGGAGGCCCTGCGGTCGGCCAGACCCTCGCCTGCCGGAGTGCTGGTGATACCGGCTTCCTGGGAGCTGAAGGCCCTGGCCCAGGTGGCTGGCGGAAATTTTCGGATATCAGTGTTGGGACCTCCCCGCCCTTGCTGGTGCAATTTCCTGGTGGATTCCATCCACAACCGCTGCAGATCAATGCCTGCCGGGCAGATGGTTGTGCAGCGCATGCACTGGGTGCAGATGCGGCTTCCTTCCACCAGGGTTTCCAGAGCGTGGTTGTCCAGGGGTTTGCCCAGGGTCAGGTTGCGCAGGGAAATGAGCTTTTCCGAAGGCAGGATGTCCGGGTTGCCCAGCATGACAAAGGCCGGACGAACGCTGCAGTGCAGGCTGCACTCTCCGCAACGGGTACAGGCGTCCAGCCCCAGTCCGTTGGCCATGTTTCCCCGGGGGAGTGCCTTGTCGGGGGCGACGCTGTCTTGACGTCCTTCCCGCATGACAAGGTTGGCCGGGGTGGCCAGCACATGGAACCATTTGCCAAAGGGGAGCAGGGCCAGGCCCGCAAGACAGAGCAGGACATGGGCGTACCAGAAGATCCGATCCCCTCCAATGCTGTTGAGAAAACCGGCCATGGGGCGCAGGGCTCGAGCCAGGGGCAGGGAGACAAAGGCCGAGGTCATGGGCGCGTGGCAGGTGGCGCAGCTGTCTTCGTGAATGCCCCGACCTGCCTCAAGGACCGCCGGATCAAGGCTGATCGGTGCAGGCGCCACCAGGCCGAACTCCCTGACCCACAGGGTTTGCAGCGCACGATGTTCTTCCTGGTCGAGTCCTGCATATTCCTCGACCATCCGTTCGAACACGGCCGGGGAGATGATTTTGCCTGCTTCCAGCAAAAAACCGGACAGACAGATGGCCGCCACAAGGACCAGCAGTCCCCAATCCTGAATCCGGGACAGGGCGCGCAGATTGCTGTTGGCAATGCGCCGCCCTCCGGCCAGTACTACACCCGCAAGGACCATGAGCCCGAAGAGATTGCGCAGCCATTGCCAGGGGTTGAGGGTCGGCTGGTAGTCGTCGAATAGGGAGAGGGTAATCTGGTCGTCCAATGCGTGAAAAAGGAGCAGGCCCATGAACCCGTAGAAGATGAGCATGTGCATGACCCAGCGCACAGGGTTGGTCCGGGCGGTACGCCCAAGAAGCAGGATGTCCTGTAAAAAGGTCAGGGCTTTGGTGACCATGCCCCGGCCAAGAGACCATTGTTTCTTCTTCCCGGCATGGTGTGCGCGCAACTGCCAGGGGGCAAGCCATGATCGCGAAAACCATCCCCGTACACGCCAGATGGTGCCCATGAGGCAGATGAGGCCTGCAATGCGTACGCCCGTGTTCAGGAAATCCATGGGTTTCCTTGTGCCTTGTTGTGCTCGCAGATATGGGCCACCGCCTGAAAGGCCGTAGCCAGGGCCAGACCGGCCCCGCATTTCATGCGCATCCAGTCGTGGTGAGCCAGGATGGCTCCTGCAGCAAAAAGACGCGGGTGAATGGGCCGGGCAGAGCTGTCGGTGGGATGCATGGCTGCATCGGTTTCCAGGCCGCACCGGTTGATGGGGTGGCCCTGGGGGTGCAAAAAGGTCTGGTTGTGCCAGGCTGTTCGGGGACCGGGCTGGGTGACCGGGAGGTCAAATACCGTTTCCCGGACCGTTGTCCGGTCGGCCTTCAGTCCCTTGCCCAGGAAACGGCCGGTGGCCAGGAGGGCAAAACGGGCCTGCACCGTGATTTCCGGTCGCGATTTGCCCAGGTGAAAGACAAAGGGCTCGTTGGGACCTGCAGGAACGTGCGCATCAAGGGCCATTTTCTGGGAAAAGGTGCACACGTTTTTGGCAGGCAGACCCCGGTCAAAGGCCTGACGCAGCCTAGTGCCTGCAATGGAAGGGGGCAGGGTGGGAATCTCAAAAATGGTTTTTCCGGTGAGCGCCTGGAGATGTTGGATGATGCGTGTGGGTTCGGTAAGGCCCAGAATGGCCGGAAAACCGATGTACCTGGTGTCATGGCCCAGGGCGAGAATCCGTTTGGCCAATTGTTCACGCAGGGCGGCATCATTCATCATCCACGCCAGATGTTCAGGGTAGAGTTCCCCGGCGCATCCGGGAAATTCGATGGTGGCCGTGCGCAGCCCGGGCCAGTTCGTGCCCTGGTTTTCCACCATCTGCCTGCCGCTGAATCCCTTGAGACCGTCAAAATCCACAATCAATGTGGGCGCCTTGGCTTCCAGGGCCAGGACTCCCTGCCAGGCTGATACAGGAACCTTGTGGGTCGGCTTGACCGTGCCCAGAGGAGTGAGAATCCGGACATTGGTTTCTGCGCGACCCGTGTAGGGCAGGCCCTGTTGGGCCAGGAAATGGCAGAATTCCTCAATGGCCTGGCGGGTATGCTCGTGACTCACCCGTGCGTAGGGATGGGTGGGCATATCTTCAATGAGTGCCTGGCGCGCTGCCCAGGGGTCGTCCCAGTAGACCCCCTTTTCCACGGGGTGGACCCCCATGAGATCAATAAGCCCGGTGCTGAAATCAATGCCCCCGGTGGACCCGCACAGGGCCACCTTCAGTCCCCGATTGGCCGCGAACAGGGCCGCGGCCATACCGGCAAATCCCGAGCCCATAACCATGAGGTCACAGGTCTGCGTGTCCTTGATCATTGGTCCCTGTCCTGTTCTTTTGCCTGAAGCTCAAGGTCGAGCATGCCGCAGTACAAGGCCTCCTGCAGTTCGGCCTGCATCAGGGGAAGATCCCAGAGAATGGGGGCAAACCCCTTCCAGCGGCCCTCGATGAAATGGGTCAGTTCCCTGATTCCCCGGTTGCCCGTGACGTGTCCCTGGTCATACAGGTGGCCGGTGATGCGCAGACCGCAGAACCCTCCCTGGCAGGGGCCCTTGCCCACCCGGCTGCGCAGTCCCATGGCCGTGAGCATGGACCTGCCGCGCATGGTGTCCATGTTGCTGATGATCTGGTCGATTCCCTGGCGGGAGACCATCTCGCATTCACATAGAATCAGATCATTGTCGGCCTTGTGCCTGATCCATGATCTGGGAGCGTATCCCGGTTCTGTCCAGTGTCCCCGGCTGGATGCGGGAAGGGGGGTGGTTCGTGTGGCGCAGGGCGTGGTGATGCCGAGTTTCCGGCAGACCATGTCGGCTGTTTTCTCGGCCATGAGCCGGTAGGTGGTCAGTTTGCCCCCTGTGATGGATACGAAATTGTCCACACCGTTTTCCTGGTGATCAATGAGGGAAAATCCCCTGCTCAGGCTCCGGCCGTCCGCGCCTTTCCCCGTAAAGACCAGAGGCCGGACACCGGCATAGGCCCTGATGTACCGGGTTGTTTCCAGCACGGGAATCATGGCCGTGGCATTGTCGATCATCCTGTCGGTTTCCTCGATGGTCGGTCGGTACATGTCGGGATCATCAATGCGGACCGAGGTGGTTCCAAGTACGGAAACCGTGCCTCCGGGCACCAGGATGTCCGCATCAGAGGCCTTGCGCAGGCGGTTGATGACCCGTTTGGCCAGCCGGTCCTGAGTGACCAGAAGGCTGCCTTTGGAATAGAGAATATGGATTTCGGCTCCGGCCATGGCCGCAATGGTTCCGGCCCAGGCCCCGGCCGCATTGACCACCATCTCGGCCTCAATGTGAAACTCTTTTCCGGTGGTTTCGTTGGTGAGGCACACCCGGCGGATGGCCTGGCTGGAGATGTCAAATCCGGTGACCCGGGCGTTGCGGATGACCTTGCAGCCCAGGGACATGGCGTGGGCCAGATTGTCCAGGGAGAGCATGAACGGATCAATGGCCCCGTCTTCCACCTCAAAGGCCGCAATGATATCCTTGGACAGACAGGGTTCCCATTCCCGGGCCTGGTCCGGAGTGATTTCGGTGCAGGGAATATGGCACTTGCGGCACATGTGGGGAAAACGGGCCACATAGTTTTCGTCGTCCCCGGCCACGGCCACGAAGAGTCCGCCCGTGTTCTCAATGCATTGGGGAGCCATGTTTTTGAGGATCTCTCCTTCTTCCCGACACTCCATGGCGGCTTCACGGTCCGCGGCCACATACCGTGCTCCACTATGGAGCAAACCGTGATTGCCGCCGGAAGCGCCTGCATTGATGTCCTGTTTTTCGACCACAAGGCAGGAAACGCCCCGCAGGGAAAGGTCCCGGGCCAGACCGGTTCCCGTGGCGCCACCACCGATGATCAGTACCTGGGTTTGGATGGGCATGGGTAATGGGGGTTGGAGGTGAGACAACTGTCCTGGACATAAACATACCTGGCAAGGACTGGTCGTCGGCAGGCAATGACCGGGCCATGACAAAGCACAGGGTCCCGGAGACCTCCCGACACGCAACGCTGGCAAAATCTTATGCCATGCCTGTCATGCAACGGTTGGCGTGGAACATGATTGATGCGTGCGGCAGGGGCTTTGGCGCGTCACGGATTTTTTTGCCACTGCGTGACTGGTAGCAAAACACTTTGGATTTGTGGAGATTTTTTTTGCATGTTCTTTGATGCCTGGCTGCAAGCCTTGGGGGCGTCTGGTGGATTACCTCGGGAGAATATGCAGAAGATTTTCATCACCCCCATTGATTTATCCGTCAGGCAATGCTACCGAAATGTATACGTCACATCCGATTCCACTGTCCGCAGAACAGCGAGGTATGCATGGGACTTGAGCTGGCCAAGGTTGATAAATTCGTGGCAGGGGAGATGCATCTCAAGGACATTGATCTGACCCTTGAGTCAGGCTCCAGATACGTGATCCTGGGGCGAACACTGGCTGGCAAAACCTCCCTGCTGCGGATCATGGCCGGCCTGGACAAACCCTCCTCGGGCAAGGTGATCATGGATGGTCAGGATGTCACCGGGGTGTCGGTGCGCAAGCGCGACGTGGGCATGGTCTACCAGCAATTCATCAATTATCCCTCCCTGAACATTTACAAAAATATCGCTTCCCCCCTGAAGAATACCTCCATGAGCAGAGCCCAGATCGATGAGCGGGTCCGGGCCATTGCCGACATGCTCCACCTGACCCCCCTGCTTCATCGTCTTCCCGAGGAACTCAGCGGGGGGCAGCAGCAGCGTACGGCCATCGCCCGTGCCCTGGCCAAGGATACCCGGCTTCTGCTCCTGGATGAACCCCTGGTGAATCTGGACTACAAGTTGCGGGAGGAATTGCGGGACGAACTGCTGCGCATTTTTGCTCAGCGCGAGTCCATTGTGGTGTACACGACCACCGAGCCTTCCGAGGCCCTCATGCTGGGGGGGAATGTCGTTATCATGCACGAAGGACGTGTCCTGCAGGTCGGTCCCACATCAACGATCTATCGTCATCCTGCGACCATGCAGGTGGCTGAGGTGTTCAGTGATCCCCCCATCAATTTTGTCCGGGCCGAGGTCAATGGAACCACCGCCCATCTGCGCATCAATATCGATTTTCCCCTGACCGGACATCTCAAAGGGCTGGCTCCGGGCGTTTACCAGTTCGGCATCCGGCCGCATCATTTCAGCCTGCATCCCCATTCCCAACAGGACGTGAAAATATGTTCCCGGGTGGAACTGAGCGAAATCAATGGCTCAGAGACCTTCCTGCATTTTCATTACCGCAATCGGTCCTTGGTCATGCAGGCCCAGGGCGTTCATTCCCGGGGGGTGGGCGAAAATATATGCGTGTATGTCAGGCCCCAATATTTTTATGTTTTTGATGAACAGGGGAAGCTGGTTCTTTCCCCGGAACACTAGAGGCTCCCAGAGGATTCCATGGCCCAGATCAAGCTCGATTCCATTGCCCACAGTTACCGGGACAACCCGGCCGGACCCGAGGATTACGCCATCAAGGAGGTCAACACCGTCTGGGAGGATGGCGGGGCCTATGCCCTGCTCGGCGCTTCGGGATGCGGCAAGACCACCATGCTCAATCTCATTTCCGGGCTGCTTACTCCCAGCCAGGGGCGGATCCTGTACGATGGGAGGGATGTGACCGGACTTCCCCCGGAAAAGCGGAACATTGCCCAGGTTTTTCAGTTCCCGGTGTTGTACGACACCATGACCGTGTTTGATAACCTGGCGTTCCCCCTGAAAAACCGGGGCAAGGATCGTCCCTTCATTACCAGGCGGGTTCACGAAATCGCCGATGCCCTTGATCTGACGCCCTTTTTGCACAAACGGGCCAGTGGTCTGGCTGCTGACGCCAAGCAGAAGATTTCCCTTGGGCGGGGGCTGGTGCGCGACGACGTGGCGGCCATCCTGTTTGACGAACCCCTTACGGTTATTGACCCCCATCTCAAATGGCAGTTGCGGCGTAAACTCAAGGAGATCCACAAGCAGTTCGGCCTGACCCTCATCTATGTGACCCACGATCAGACCGAGGCCATGACCTTTGCCGAAAAGGTCGTCCTCATGTACGATGGCCGGCTGGTTCAGATCGGCACCCCTGAGGAGCTTTTCGAGAATCCGGCTCATACCTTTGTGGGCTATTTCATTGGAAGTCCGGGCATGAATTTTGTGGACTGCAGGGTGGAAGGCGACAGGGCCGTTGTTTCGGCAGGTTCTCTGACCCTTCCCGCTCCTCTGGCCGCAAGGGCCAGGGGGTTGAAGGGGACCCTGCAGCTGGGCATCCGGCCCCTGTATCTCGATCTTGCATCCGCCCCCTGCGACAACGGAATCAAGGCCCGGGTCGTGAGCATGGAAGACGAGGGCAGCAGCAGGATCGTCACCCTTGAGGCGGGTGCGGACATGCTCAAGTCACGGCGTGTTGAAGGGGCCCATGTTCCTCCCGTGGGCGCGGATTGCTGGATCTGTTTTCCCCCTGACAAGACCAAGCTCTTTTGTGATGACAAGCTCATAGACGTGGAGGTGGGTTCATGACCAAATGGGAAAGCAACAAGGCCTGGTTCCTGATTCTGCCGGTCTTTGCCGTTGTGGCCTTCAGTGCCATCATTCCTCTCATGACCGTGGTCAACTATTCGGTTCAGGACATCTTCGGACCCGGGCAGGCCTATTTCGTGGGCACGGAATGGTACAGGGAAATGCTTCATAACAGCCGGCTGCACGAGGCCTTGCTCAGGCAGATCATTTTTTCCTTTACCGTTTTGGGGATCGAGCTGGTTCTCGGGATCGGTATTTCCCTGACCCTGCCCAAAAAGGGGTGGGGTGCTTCCTTCTGCCTGGTGGTCCTGGCCCTGCCCCTGCTCATCCCGTGGAACGTGGTGGGAACCACCTGGGTGGTGTTTGCCCGCCCGGATATCGGCCTGGCCGGGGTGTTTTTGAACTGGCTGGGTATTGATTACAATTTCACGGCCGACGCCCTGGACAGCTGGCTCACCGTGGTGGTCATGGAGGTCTGGCACTGGACCCCCCTTGTCATTCTTCTTTGCTATGCCGGGCTGCAGGCCATTCCCGAGGCCTATTACCAGGCCGCTCGTATTGATGGTGCATCCAAGTGGGCGGTATTCCGGTATATCCAGCTTCCCAAGCTGCGAGGGGTCCTGCTCATTGCCGTGCTCCTGCGGTTCATGGACAGCTTCATGATCTACACCGAACCCTTTGTGCTCACCGGCGGTGGCCCGGGCAATTCCACCACCTTTCTCAGCCAGTACCTGACCAAGATGGCCCTGGGCCAGTTTGATATCGGCCCGGCCGCGGCCTTTTCCCTGATGTACTTTTTGATCATCCTGCTGTTTTGTTTCGTGTTCTATACGGCCATGATGCATATGGGACAGGGAGATGCACAATGAAAATCAATGTGAAACTTGTAGCCCTGACGACCTATCTCGTGTTCCTGGTGTTGCCCCTGTACTGGCTGCTGAACATGTCCTTCAAGACCACCGACGAAATTCTCGGGGCCTTCAATCTGATCCCCGAGCATTTCACCCTGGCCAACTATGCCATGATCTTTACCGATCCTTCCTGGTACATGGGGTATGTCAATTCCATCAAGTACGTGGTCATGAACACGGTCATCTCCCTTTCCGTGGCCCTGCCCGCGGCCTACGGGTTTTCCAGATACTCGTTTGTCGGGGACAAGCACATGTTCTTCTGGCTGCTGACCAACAGGATGTCTCCTCCTGCCGTGTTTTTGCTGCCTTTTTTCCAGTTTTACCAGACGGTCGGCCTGTTTGATACCCACATTGCCGTGGCCCTGGCCCATTGTCTGTTCAACGTGCCCCTGGCCGTGTGGATCCTGGAAGGATTCATGTCCGGGGTGCCCCGCGAGATCGACGAGACCGCGTTCATTGACGGGTACGGGTTTGGCCGGTTTTTCCTGACCATATTCATCCCCCTGATCAAGGCGGGCATCGGGGTGACCGCGTTCTTCTGCTTCATGTTCAGCTGGGTTGAACTGCTTCTTGCAAGGACGTTGACCACGGTCAATGCCAAGCCCATTGCCGCCATCATGACCCGGACCATCAGCGCTTCGGGCATGGACTGGGGCGGACTGGCCGCTGCAGCCGTGTTGACCCTGATTCCGGGAACCATCGTCATCTGGTTCGTGCGCAATTACATGGCCAAGGGGTTTGCCATGGGGCGGGTATAGTATCTGGAAACGCAGGTATGCACTGCGGTTTCAAAATCCCTTGCGCTTCGTATCTGGGTACGTTTTGACCCACATACACGGTCGATTGTGTTGGGGGTGTTGATCGGTTTAACGGGTGATGTGAATGAAATGATTTGGGGGTGGTGACCATGAACATGCAATGGATGGCCTGGACGCCGGTAACGGCCTGGTTTTTCGTCTGTATAGGTTTGATACTCGTGACCATGACTTTTTGGCAGGTGTTGTGCCCCACGGTGCCGCGCAAGGGTTTTTTGCCCATGGTCACCACCCGGGGGGACCGGCTGTTCATCGGTCTTCTGGGAAGTGCCTACATCCATCTGGCCTGGATCGGGCTGGCATCCGCTCCCCTGTACATGGCCACGCTCATCTCCGTCTGTTTTCTCGGGTTGGTCATCTGGAAGGGATAACAGAATCTGTTTCCCCGGCTGCTTTGGCAAACAGACGGTTGCATACCGTGTCAGAGGTGTTGACGTTGCATCTGAACATTTTACCAATGGAGGAGAGCATGAAGTCAAACCTGTCGAAATGGCTGTACCCCATGGCGGTTGTCCTGACCTGTATCGCCCTTGCGGGGATGGCCGGTGTCGGGATGGCCGCTGATGATCCGTATGTGGCCGCTGCCAAAAAATGGGTGGACCAGGAATTCCAGCCGTCCAGTCTGACCAAGGCCGAACAGATGAAGGAAATGGAATGGTTCATTCAGGCATCCAAGCCCTTCCGGGGCATGGACATCAAGGTTGTTTCGGAAACCATTACCACTCACGAGTACGAGTCCAAGGTCCTGGCCAAGGCCTTTGCCGAGATTACCGGGATCAATGTCACCCATGATCTGATTGGAGAAGGTGACGTTATCGAGAAAATCCAGACCCAGATGCAGTCGGGCAAGAATATCTACGATGGATACATCAACGATTCCGATCTCATCGGGACCCACATGCGTTACGGTTTCGTGCTTCCCCTGTCGGATTTCATGGTGGGCAAGGGCAAGGATGTGACCCTGCCCACCCTTGATCTTGATGATTTCATCGGCAAGTCCTTTACCACGGGTCCTGACGGCAAGCTGTACCAGCTTCCTGACCAGCAGTTCGCCAATCTGTACTGGTTCCGCTATGACTGGTTTCAGCGTCCTGATCTGAAAAAGAAATTCAAGGAGATCTACGGATACGAGCTGGGCGTACCGGTCAACTGGTCCGCCTATGAAGACATTGCCGAATTCTTTACCGACAAGGTCAAGACCATTGATGGCGTGCGCGTTTACGGGCACATGGATTACGGCAAAAAGAGTCCTGATCTGGGATGGCGATTCACTGACGCCTGGCTGTCCATGGCGGGTGCCGGGGACAAGGGGTTGCCCAATGGCAAGCCTGTTGACGAATGGGGCATGCGTGTTGACGGCTGTCGTCCCGTTGGAACCAGTGTTGAGCGCGGAGGGGCTGCCAATGGTCCGGCTGCAGTCTATTCCCTGACCAAGTACATGCAGTGGCTCCAGAAGTACGCCCCGCCCGAGGCGCTGGGCATGACCTTTTACGAGTCCGGTCCGGTTCCTTCCCAGGGGAACGTGGCCCAGCAGATCTTCTGGTACACCGCGTTTACCGCGGACATGGTCAAGCCCGGGATTCCCGTTGTGGATGAAAAGGGACTGCCCAAGTGGCGCATGGCACCCTCTCCCCATGGTCCGTACTGGGAAGAAGGCATGAAACTGGGATATCAGGACTGTGGTTCCTGGACCTTTCTCAAGTCAACGCCTGAGGCCCGCATGAAGGCCGCCTGGCTGTACGCCCAGTTTTGCGTAGCCAAGACAACCTCTTTGAAAAAGACTCTTGTGGGACTGACTCCCATCCGGGAATCCGACCTGATGACCGAGGCCATGACCAGGGAAGCCCCCAAACTGGGTGGTCTGGTGGAATTTTATCGCAGCCCGGCCCGGGTGGCCTGGACCCCCACGGGAACCAATATTCCGGATTATCCCAAATTGGCCCAGCTCTGGTGGCAGAACATCGGGGAAACCCTGTCGGGCGAGGTGACGCCTCAGGAGGCCATGGATAACCTGGCTGCGAGCATGGATAAGGTGCTTGCGCGTCTGGAACGTGCCCAGGTCCAGGGGGAGTGCGGACCCAAGCTCAATCCCCGCAAAAGCGCTGCATACTGGCTGAGCCAGCCCGGCGCCCCCAAGGCCAAACTGGCCAACGAAAAACCACGGGGAGAAACCGTGGATTATGACAAGCTCCTTCAGGCCTGGCGTGAAGGTCGGGTCAGATAGACGTTTCAGAAAGACATACCATGAACAAGGGCGCCTTTGGGCGCCCTTGTTCATGGTAGTGGTATGCGTTTGTCAGGCGGGTGAACCCGGTTTATCTTGATGCCGAAAGGCCTCAAGAGTCCCTGCATAGGCATTGAAGAGCTCCTTCATATAGGTGCTGTCCATGGGTCCCTTGGCGGTTACCACCTGTTGGAATCGTTTGGGGATGCTCACGGTTCGGGGATCAAATCCGGACCTGAACCTGAGGTTCCAGCGTTTGGCCTGGATGGCGGTTGTTTTCTGCTCCAGGTCGCGTGTCATTTCTTCCAGGCCAAGGGCCATCAATGCCTCGTGAAGCCGCTTGGGGGTATAGACCTTGCGGGCAAACAGACAGGCCACCATGGAACACAGCAGGATCCGCTGGCGTTCTTCTTCCAGCAGAAATGATACGGCCGTGGATACGTCTCTGGAGGTTTGTTGCTGATCAAAGGCATAGGCGCCGGTGTCCAGATGGGAGTGCCTGAATCCCAGAGCCTGGCTGACAAAGAAGTTTTCTCCGGTGGCGTATCCGGCCATTTCCTGGCCAAGGACGCAGGCAAAGTCCTTGCCGCCGTAGGTGGCGGCAGCATGAAGGGTGCCCTGGCCAAGGGTGGAGTAGAAGGCGTTGGGCGGGCTACTGAGCAGTTGCAGGGCCTGTCTGTACGGGCCAACATGGCCAAAGGCCAGTGGAACCCTGGTTTCCGCTGTTGTGATGAGGGATTGTTCCAGGGCTTCGGTGGCCCAGGCCAGGGCGACACCCGCGCTCATCACATCCAGTCCGGCACGTTCCACGTCTTCGAGCAGGGTCAGGACTTCAGAAGCCTCCCCCATCCCGAGCATGGAGCCCACGGCAAAAATGGGTTCGTAGTCATAGGCCACCTGGCGGTACAGGAATTCATGTTCCGGACCGAATTTTTCCCGCAGGAGACCAACGTGGATACAGCCAACCGGGCACCCGGCGCAGGCTGTCTGCCGCAGCAGCAGGTCCCTGGCAAAGGTCTCGCCGGAAATACCCTTGATGCTTCCCGGGTCGGATGTCTGTTTGAGATTGCGCCAGGGCAGACAGCCGGATCGGTCCAGTTTGTTCAGGTTTTCTGCCGTGCCCAGGTCGTGGTATTTTTTCATCAGTTCCGAGGCCGTGATGGCCTGGAAAATGTCCTGATAGACCTTGGGATATTCCTTGAAGGCAGAAATATCCTGGGCCTTGTTGCCGGAAACAATGATTGCCTTGAGGTTTTTCATCCCCATGGCACAGCCCGCTCCCAGTCGTCCGAAATGGCGGTAGGTATCCACGTTGATGGCCGCGAAGCTGACCTTGTTTTCCCCTGCCGGCCCGATACGCAGGATGCTCCGGTGGCCCGAATGCTTGTGGTACATGGTTCGCAACAGCTTGCCCGTCTTGAAGATGTCCATGCCTTTCATGAAATGGACGTCCCGGATGCCCACCTGCCTGGCTCCCACATGCAGACAGGACAGGGTGGGGGCATGCCCGGTGACCACAAGGGCCTCGTACCCGGCAAAGCGCAGGGCCAGGGCCAGTCGTCCGCCTGCGTGGCTTTCGGCATATTGATGGTGATACGGGGACATGAATCCCAGGACGCATTTGCTCATGAGGGGATAGAATCCGGTCAGGGGGCCGATGGCAAAAATCAGGGGCTGATCCGGGTGGTCTGCCAGCTCGTCCATGCGGGCGAATTGCTCAAACAATACTGCGGCCAGTCCGGACCCCCCGAGCCAGGTGTTTCTGCCCGGGATGTCCAGAACCTGCGATCGGCCCGTGGTAAGGTCCACGTGGATGACTTTGAAGCTGTCCGTCATGATGTTTCCCTCTCAACGTCCCTGTTCTCTTGCTGATCTATGTTGTCCTTGCCATGCTCCTTGTCCGTATCGACCATCTCCAGACAGTCGTGGGGACAAAAGGCAACACATCGTCCGCAATGGATGCACATGACCGGCAATCCTGTTGTCCGGTCCATGAGAATGGCCTCGACCGGGCATGCCGGAACGCATTCTTCACAACCTATGCACTTTTTCTTTTTGAAGATCACGCCGCCGTTTTTGCGCTGAGTCAGGGCTCCGGTGGGGCAGACCGCCGCACAAGGGGCCGGATTGCAGCCCAGGCAGACCTGGGCGGTAAATCCCGTGCTCAGGCCTCCTGCAGAATGGATGCGGATTCCGGCCCGTTCCCAGGAAAGGGTCTGGTGGACCATCCTGGCACAGGCCAGGGAGCAGGAATGGCATCCGATGCAACGCTCCATGCGTAAGGCTCTCAAGAGTTTCATGACACGCTCCTTGATGGGTACGTACATCATCCCGAGGGTCATATTCCCCGGAAGGGTCATGTCACTTCATAGGACAGGTAGACGAACGTGGCAATGAACCCTGTTTCTCGACATGATCCACCAGAGGGAATACGTCCAGAGGGTGGTTTGTGATGATTGTTCTTGACCGTAAGGATAAATTTGAATTATATGCTTTAAAAAAAGGATTTTCAAGAATGATAGATAGCCTTGATGCTCAAATGCTAAATATTCTTCAGAAAGATGGCCGTGTTTCCAACGTGGACATGGCCCGGGAGCTGGGCATGGCCCCGTCCGCCATTCTGGAACGCAAGAAAAAGCTCGAGAAATCAGGGATCATCAGGGGCTATGAGGTCCGTCTCGATGCCAAGGTCCTGGGACTTCCCCTGAACGTCTTCATCCAGGTAAGGACCGAGGAACAGGTCGGCAGGACCAATGTGGGGCATTGTCTGGCCGAGCTCCCGAATATCCAGGCGGTGCATTTCATTGCCGGCGAATATTCGTACATGCTCCAGGCCAGGCTCAGGGACGCCGACGATCTGGTGGATCTGCTCAAGTCCATTGGTGATATATCCGAGGTGAGGGACACCCGTACCATCCTGGTTCTGGATTCCATCAAAGAGTCCTTGTGTCTGCCCGTGGACAGGCTGCCCACGCGGGCACCCAGTCACAAACGCAAGAAGTCGGGAAGTGATTCGTAATCCAAGCATGGAGGAAAAATACGTATGGCCGATGAACACCTGAATCAGCAGATTGTTGCACGAGGCAAGGAATTTTTTGCCAGTATCAGCGGGGAGGCTCCGTCGATCTTCAACAAGGGGTGGTGGACCGGCAAGGTCATGGACTGGGCCATGCAAAACGAGAATTTCAAGGTTCAGCTGTTCCGGTTTGTGGATGTCCTGCCCTATCTGAACACGGGGGATTCCCTGAACCGGCATATCCAGGAATATTTTGCAGCCGAAGATCAGGACATCCCTTCGGTCATGAAATGGGGGGCCAAGGGGGCCACGGGCCTTGGCGGCAAATTGGCCACCAAGGTCATGTCCCGGACCATCCGGGCAAATATCGAGGCCATGGCCAAACAGTTCATCATCGGGGAAAATACCAAGCAGGCCCTGAAAACCCTGGCCAAGCTGCGCAAGGACCATTTTGCCTTTACCATCGACATCCTTGGGGAGGCCTCGGTGAACGAGGTTGAGGCCGAGGAGTACATGCAGTCCTATCTTGATCTGCTCGAAGGATTGTCATCCTCCTATACCAAGTGGAACAACCTGGACAGCACCTCGGAACTCGATTGGGGGCACGCTCCCCGGATCAATATCTCGGTCAAGCCGTCCTGCCTGTTTTCCCAGGCCCATCCCGCCGACTTCGAGGGATCGGTTCAGGGCATCTGCGCGCGGATCATCCCCATTTTTCGCAAGGTTCGTGAAATGGGTGGCCATCTGTGCATCGACATGGAACAATATGCCTACAAGGACATCACCCTTGAGTGCTATCGGCGAATCCGTGCTTCCGAGGAATTCCGGGACTATCCCCAGCTTGCCGTGGTGATGCAGGCCTATCTGAAAGACACGGACAGCGATTTAAGTGCCATGCTCGAATGGGCCAGGGCCGAGCAGCTCCCCATTTCCCTGCGTTTGGTCAAGGGCGCCTATTGGGATTACGAGACAGTCATTGCCAAGCAGAACGGGTGGGACATTCCGGTATATGTGCGCAAGCCCGAGACCGATGTGGCTTATGAACGTCTGTCCACCAGGATTCTGGAAAATCACGACATCTGCCATTTTGCCTGTGCCTCCCACAATGTCAGGACCATTTCCTCGGTCATGGAGACGGCCAAGAAGCTTGGCGTTCCCGATGACAGGTACGAATTCCAGATTCTTTACGGCATGGCCGAACCCGTGCGCAAGGGACTGCTCAAGGTGGCCAAGCGGGTTCGGTTGTACGCTCCCTATGGCGATCTTTTGCCCGGCATGGCCTATCTTGTGCGCCGTCTTCTGGAAAATACGGCCAATGAATCCTTTTTGCGCCAGAGTTTTGCCGAGGAGGCCGAAATCGAGCGTCTTCTGGAAGATCCCGCGGTGACCCTGGAGCGGGAGATCAAGCGCATGCCCGCGCCATCACAAGGCAGGAAATCGGTCATTCAGAACGAACCCTTTGCCGATTTTACCAAAAAGAGCGTCCGGGAAGGGTTTCCCGAGGCCATCAAGCAGGTCCGATCCCAATGCGGCAGGGTCTGCCCCCTGTTCATCAATGGCCGGGAGGTGTTGACAGACGATCGCATGGATTCGGTCAATCCGGCCGATCCTTCGGAAATCATAGGTCAGGTCTGTCAGGCTGGCAGGGCCGAAATCGATATGGCCATGGAGGCAGCCGGCAAGGCCATGGCTTCCTGGAGAGATACGTCGCCTGAGGAAAGGGCCCAACTGCTTATGCGGGCCGCAGACATCGCGCGCAAACGCATCTTCGAGCTGTCGGCCTGGCAGGTCCTTGAGGTGGGCAAACAATGGGACCAGGCCTATGCCGACGTGGGAGAGGGCATTGATTTCATGGAATATTATGCCCGGGAAATGCTGCGCCTGGGAACCCCGCGAAGAATGGGCAATGTTCCCGGCGAAGTGAACGAATATTTTTACCAGGGCAAGGGGATTGCCGCGGTGATCGGACCGTGGAATTTTCCCTTTGCCATCAGCGCGGGCATGACCTCGGCCGCTTTGGTCACGGGCAATTGCGTTTTGTACAAGCCGGCCGGACCCTCTTCCGTCATCGGCAGCACCCTTGCCCGCATCTATCAGGAAGCCGGCGTGCCTGACGGGGTCTTCAATTTTGTTCCCGGTCGCAGCAGCGTCATGGGCGACTATCTGGTGGAGCATCCCCAGCTGTCCATGATCGCCTTTACCGGGTCCAAACCCGTGGGCCTTCGCATCATTGAAAAGGCAGCCAGGGTTCAGGAAGGTCAGAAGCAGATCAAGAAGGTCGTGGCCGAGCTGGGCGGCAAGAACGCCATCATTGTGGATGATGACGCCGATCTGGACGAGGCTGTTCGGGCCATTGTCTATTCGGCTTTTGCCTATCAGGGTCAGAAGTGTTCGGCGTGTTCCCGGGTTATTGTTCTTGAACCCATTTACGACAAATTCGTGCGAAGACTCAAGGAAGCGGCCCTGTCCCTGGCCATTGGCCCTGCCGAAGATCCGGCCAACTACATGGGCCCCGTTGTCAGCGAGGAAGCCCTGGAAAAGATCATGCAGTGCATTGACATTGCCAAACAGGAAGGTTCGGTTTTGGTGTGCCGCGATGATCTGGATGTTCCGGGGTATTATGCGCCATTGACCATTGTTGAGAACATTCGTCCCGAACACCGGACCGCCCGGGAAGAGATTTTTGGCCCGGTTTTGGCCGTGATGCGGGTCAAGACCTTTGATCAGGCCCTGGAGTGGGCCAACGCCACCGACTACGCTTTGACCGGGGCCGTTTTCAGCAGAAGTCCCAACAACCTGGAAAAGGCCCGCAAACATTTTCGGGTCGGGAACCTGTATCTGAACCGGGGTTCAACCGGTGCCATTGTTGAGCGTCAGCCCTTTGGCGGATTCAACATGTCCGGCATCGGCTCCAAGACCGGCGGCCCGGATTATCTGGTCCAGTTCATGGATCCACGGGTGGTCACCGAAAACACCATGCGCCGTGGCTTCACCCCTATTGAAGAAGGGGATGACTGGGTCGTTTAAGGGCAGGCAACAGTCCAAAAATAAGCGGTGACATTCCACAGGGGGTGTCACCGCTTTTTGATTTGTTGCAGGTATTCTTGCTTGTGCAGTGTGCCGAACATGCGCCCGGTGAGATGGCTGCGTCCGGGAAACCACCGGGATGGCTGGTTTGCGTGACCCACATGCTGGTTGAAATTGCCCCCAAGGGGGCGTACAAACGCGCAGCTTGCAAGGAGAGGTGTTTGACCGGGAAAGGGTGCTTGCCCTTTGATCGTTTTTTGCACGGGCAAAAACCGGCACTGGGCAAGCCATAATAAGGGATGAACAATATGTGAATCTGCGGGGAGTTGGCACAGTAATGCATACACCATACACTATCACACACCGTTTGCCCTTGTCGGGGGATGATCGTGAACATGGATCTGGCCTGGTCAACAATACGTCAAGGTGTCTTGGCCTGATCGTTTTTGTGGCGCTGTTCCTGATCCTTCCCATGACGGTTCAGGCCCGGGAAAACCTGCGCATGACCCCGGTGGTCAGGGCGGTGCAGGCGGTTGCCCCGGCCGTGGTCAATATTCACACCTCCACCCTGGTGGAGCAGCAGGTCAATCCCTTTGGCGGATTGTTTGGCGGAGACTTGTTCGAACATTTTTTCCCGGGGCCGGGAATAACCCGCCAATACGAGCAGACCAGTCTGGGTTCCGGGGTGGTCATCGATGCGGCCAAACGCCTTGTGTTGACCAACGCCCACGTGATCAGCGGGGCCTCGTCCATTATGGCCACGTTTCTGGACGGTCGTCAGTACAAGGCTGACCTGGTGGGGTCTGATCCGGATTTTGATGTGGCCATTCTCCGGCTGGAAGGATCTGACGACCTGCCTCAGGTTGTTGTGGGTGATTCCTCGGATATCCTCATCGGGGAAACCGTCATTGCCATTGGCAATCCGTATGGATTCAGCAACACGGTGACCACCGGCGTGGTCTCGGCCGTGCACAGAACCATCAAGACCAAGCACGGTACCTTCACGGATTTCATTCAGACGGATGCGGCCATCAATCCGGGCAACAGCGGCGGGCCGCTGCTGAACCGCATGGGCGAGCTGATCGGAGTCAATACCGCCATCTATGCCGAGGCCCAGGGCATCGGATTTGCCATCCCCATCAACAAGGCCAAGCGGGTCATTGCCGAATTATTGAGCCATGGGCGGGTTGATCCCGTCTGGCTGGGAATTCGGGGACAGGATGTGGATCAGCGCATTGCCCGGTATTTTGGGCTCTCCTCTGTTGGCGGACTGCTTGTTTCCGAGGTGTATGCAGGATCTCCTGCCGAGCGTGCGGGACTGCATCCCGGAGACGTGCTTTTGAAAATCGGTAGAAATCCGGTGACGGACAAGCAGGGCTATCTGGATCTGATGCGGAATTTTACCCGGGATCAGGATGTTCGTCTGGAGGTCCTCAGCGAGGGAGCGACAAAAACCGTAACGGCCCGTGCGGAAATTTTCGAAGACGATCGGGCCCTGCAATTGGCCTATGATGTGTGGGGTCTGGAAGTGGGGACCCGGTTCGCGCGCAAGCAGCTGGTGGTTACCCGGATTCGCTCCGGCAGTCCGGCCGACCGTCTGGGCCTGGAACGGGGTGATGTGATTCTCAAAATCGCCGGACAACCCGTGAATGAGCCCAAGGATTTTGCCCGGGCTTTTAAAAGATACAGGATGCAAAACAGTCTCATTTTGCTCGTGGCCCGGGGTCGGCAGGGGTATTACGCCCGCCTCACCATTCAGTAAGATGTTGCCCGTCATTTATAACCATATGGAAACATTATATGACTATCTGGTACAACCATGTCAGAGCCCGGATTGATCTGAATATTCTGGAGCATAATTTTCGGCTCATACAAGCCAAGGCACCGTGTCCCATCCCGGTGGTCAAGTCGGATGCCTATGGCCACGGTATCGGCCCCGTGTCTTCTCTTTTGGCCCGGTGCGGAGCCCGGGGGCTGGCCGTCGGGACCGTGGGCGAGGGCGTTGCCCTGCGGTTGACTCCTTTTGAGGGAAAGATCGTGTCCCTGCTAGGTCCTTTGCTCCCTGAAGAGTATCCCCTGTTGTGGGAATACGAGATCATGCCTTTTGTGGGGCGCAGGGAACAGATTCGGTTGCTCGAGGAAGAGGGCAGGAGGCAGAGCAGGGTTCTGGATATCGCCCTGGCCCTGGATACGGGCATGGGGCGCATTGGTTTTGGCCCCGGCGATATGCAGCAGGTTCGTTCCCTGCTGGAAGGCGCAAGGTATGTCCGGGTTCACATGGTTTGTTCCCACCTGGCAACCGCAGATGATCCCGAGAGCCGTGATTTTGTGCTCCAGCAGGGGGAAACCTTTACCCGCATGTGTGATGATCTGGCTGCGGGCGGGCTCTCCTTCAAACGGTGTCTGGCCAATTCCGCAGCCATCCAGGCGTATCCCGAACTTGCCTTTGATTGCCAGCGGCCCGGCATCACCCTGTACGGGTCCAGTCCCTTTGCCGGGACGCGTTGGGAGAGCCGGGCCCAGGGTTTCAGACCGGCCATGGAGGTGGTCACCCGGGTCGTTGCCGTGCATGACCTGGTCAAGGGTGCACCCATTAGCTACGGGCGGACCTTTTACGCACCCCACGACATGCGGGTGGCCATTGTTGCCGCCGGCTATGCGGACAATTATTCCCGTGGCCTGTCGAACCATGCGGAGGTGGTTGTCCACGGGCAGCGCGCTCCCTTGGTGGGCAGGGTGTGCATGCAGATGAGTGCTGTGGACATTACCCGTATTCCGTCGGTGGTTCCCGGCGACAAGGTGTATCTGCTCGGCGGTGAGGGGGCGCATCCTGTTACTCCCGAGGAACTGGCCGGTTGGTGGGGAACCATTCCGTATGAGGTCTTTTGTCTGCTTGGGCAGAATGAACGGGAATATTGTTCATGACCTGCGTAGAAGAAGCCCGTTTGGACTGATGCCAGGGAGGTCGGGCATGGTGAGTCTGGTGTCTCCAACCGACTGCCAGGTATGGTTCATGGAAGACAAACCGTGAACTGCGGCCTTTCAGGAATATCCATTGACATCCCCCTCCAAAAAAAATAAAAACTCCTCTTTCCTTGCTCTTCCGGTTGTCATGTTGTCGTGAACGCCAGGAAGGGCCCATAGACCGCAAGGAGGTTTATTCGATGTTGCAAAAGTATGAGACCCTGTTGCTGATGAGCCCGGAGCTGGGTTCCGAAGCACGGCAGGAGCTCCTGGACACCGTGTCCGGGATCATTGACCGTGACGGAGGCAAAGTCCTGGTCGTGGACGATTGGGGCATCCGTGATCTGGCGTATCCGGTCCAGAAGGTCATGCGTGGCTACTATACCCGATTGGAGTATGCCCTGCCCGGTGAGGCCGTTGCCGAATTGGAACGGAACATCCGCATTGCCGACGGTATTTTCAAGTTTATGACCGTCAAGCTTGCTGAAACCTATGAGCCGGAGGGAGAATAACATGGCCTACAAACGTCGTTTTACACCCCGGAGAAAGTTCTGCCGTTTCTGTGAGAACAAGGAACTGCCCCTGGATTACAAGCATCCCGAGATCCTCAAGGATTTCATTACCGATCGTGGTAAGATCATTGCCCGGCGTATCACCGGCACATGTGCGAAGCATCAGCGGGTCCTGACCCGCGAGATCAAGAAGTCCCGTCAGATGGCCTTGTTGTACTATACTGCTACGCATAGTTCCGAAGTCAAGAAACGGACTATTTAGGAGAGTTGCCTTATGAAACTTATCTTGCGAGCAGATATCGATCATCTTGGAAGGCTCGGTGACCTGGTCACTGTCAAGCCCGGTTATGGCCGCAATTACCTCATTCCCCAGGGACTGGCCATGCTGGCCACCAAGGCCAATATCAAGGCCTTTGAATTCGAACGCAAACGGCTGCAGGAAAAAATGGACGCCATCCGTTTTGCCGCCCAGGAACTTGCCGACAAACTGGCAGAGGCCAAGGTTGTCATTGACGTGCGTGTGGGCGAAGGTGGCAAACTGTATGGTTCCGTCAGCTCGGCCAATATTGCCGAAGCCCTGGAAGCCATGGGCATCGAAGTGGACAAACGGAAGATCGTGTTGGATGATGCCATTCGCGCCTTGGGCGATTACACCCTGGAAGTCAAACTGCATCCTGATGTCAAAGCGGAATTGAGCGTTTCGGTTGTACCGCACGGACATAAAGCCGATGAACCCGAATCCGAAGAACCCGAATCCGAAGAACCAGCCGTTGAGCCAGTTTCAGAAGAAGCATAACGCCGGTTCTCCCCATACCGCACCAAAGAGGTCGGCAGCAGGTCTTGATAAGGTCTCTGCCGACCTCTTGCGTAAACTCCCCCCCCAGAATCTGGAGGCCGAACAGGCCGTGCTGGGCGGGGTTTTTTTGCGCAATGGGGTGTTCCATTCCCTGGTGGATATCCTTACCGAGGATGATTTCTATTCTCCGGTGCACAGGATCATCTTTGCCGCATTCCAGGACCTCTATCGTCGGAGCATTCCCATTGATCTGCTTTCGGTGACCGAGTATCTCGAATCCAACGGTACCTTGGACAAGGTGGGCGGCGGCATGTATCTGGCCTCGCTTGTGGAATCGGTGCCCAATGCTGCCAATACCCTCTTTCATGCCAATATCGTCAAGGAACGGGCCCTGCGGCGAGAGCTGATCGGCGCGAGCACGGACATCCTGACCCAGTGTTTTGATGCCTCGCAAAATGTGGAGTCCCTGCTTGACCAGTCTGAACAGAAAATTTTTTCCATTGCCGAGGCCAAGGTCAAACCCCTTTTCAAGTCGGCCAAAGAACTGGTGGCTGACGTGTTTTCCGAATTGGAAAAGCGGGTGGAGAGAAAGGAACTGGTCACCGGAGTTCCCACCAGCTATCACAAGTTCGACGAGATGACGGCCGGGCTGCAGCCCTCGGATCTGATCATTGTTGCCGGGCGTCCGAGCATGGGAAAGACCGCTTTTGCCCTGAACATGGGCATGCGGGCTGCTGTCATGCATGATGTGCCTACGGCTGTCTTTTCTCTGGAAATGTCCATGGAACAGCTGATGATGCGCATGCTTTGCTGCTGGGGCAAGGTGGATTTGAGTCATTTGCGCAGCGGTTTTCTGGACGACGAGGATTGGAAGCGTCTTTATGAATCCGCAGAAGTTCTCTCCAAGGCACCCATTTATATCGATGACACCCCCTCCCTTGGCACCCTGGAAATGCGAGGACGGTGCCGTCGCCTCAAGGCGGAAAAGAATCTCGGTCTGGTCATTGTTGATTATCTCCAGCTGATGAAGGCCAGTCACCGTATTGATTCCCGCGAACAGGAAATTTCCGAAATATCCCGAACCCTCAAGGCGTTGGCCAAGGAACTCCACGTGCCCGTGGTGGCTTTGTCCCAGCTCAACCGCAAGGTTGAGGAACGGACCAACAGACGTCCCATGCTTTCGGACTTGCGTGAATCCGGAGCCATTGAACAGGATGCTGATGTCATTGTCTTCCTCTACAGGGACGACGCCTACAACAAGTCCGAGGACAATCCCAAAAAGGGGATTGCCGAAATCATCATCGGCAAGCAGCGTAACGGTCCGGTCGGCACAGTAGAGCTTACCTATCTGAACAAATACACGGCCTTTGAAAACCTTGCCGACATCGCGCCTTCCGAGGAGATGCCTCAGGAAAATACATAATCACCCTTGAACCTGCAGCCAAGGACAGGGAGTCATGACCAACGACGTGTTCCACAAGAATGAATTGCTCGACAGAGAGTCCCTCCACACCCTTCAGGGGGTACGCCTCAAGAATGTTGTCTTCCAGGCCAGCAAATCCAGGTTTTACCGGGATCAATTGTTCAGAGCCGGGGTGCGCATTGCAGACATCAATTCTGTCGAAGACATCCGCAAACTTCCCTTCACCACCAAGGATGATCTGAGGAACCACTATCCTGACGGCATGTTGGCCATGCCCGTGGACAAGATGAACCGGATGCATGCCTCCTCAGGAACAACGGGATCGCCCACCTGCGTGTTCTACACGAAGAACGATCTCCAGACCTGGGCAGATCTCATGGCCAGATGTATGTATGGCGTAGGTGTCCGACCTGAAGATGTTTTTCAGAACATGTCCGGATACGGGTTGTTCACCGGGGGGCTGGGTATTCATTACGGGGCCGAGCGGCTGGGCTGTTGCACCATTCCAGCCGGTGCCGGCAACAGCAAGCGCCAGATCAAGCTGCTCCATGATTTTCATGTCTCGGTCATTCATATCATCCCCTCCTATGCGCTGCATCTGGCCACGGTGTTCGAGTCCATGGGCATGGATCCCAAGTCTCTGGATCTGCGCATTGCCATCATTGGCGCGGAACCCCACTCGGAAGCTGTTCGTCGACGTATCGAAGATCTTTATGCCATCAAGGCGTACAATTCCTATGGCCTGTCGGAAATGAACGGTCCGGGGGTGGCCTTTGAATGCCCGGAGCAAAACGGCATGCACATCTGGGAGGACGCCTATGTTGCGGAGATCCTGGATCCAGAAACCCTGGAACCCGTGCCCGAAGGGGAAATCGGGGAACTTGTCCTGACCACGCTTACCAGGGAGGGCATGCCTCTTATCCGGTACCGGACCAAGGATCTGACCCGTTTTCTGCCCGGCGACTGCCCCTGCGGCCGGACCCATCGCCGTCTCGACCGGATTCTTGGCCGGGCCGACGACATGATCATCCTCAAGGGGGTCAACATCTATCCCATGCAGATTGAACGGGTTCTCATGAGTATCCCGGAAGTGGGGCAGAACTATCTTATTGTTCTGGAACGGGATGGTTTCCTGGACCAGATGCGCATCAAGGTGGAGGTCAAGGAAGAGTTTTTTGTGGAAGATATGCGGGTTCTGAAAAATATGCAGCAGTCCATTGCCCGCAGGCTCCGGGACGAAATTCTCATCACCCCGAGGGTGGAATTGGTGGAACGCAACAGCCTGCCCCGCACTCAGGGCAAGGCCAAGAGGGTGGAAGATCGCCGGCAAGAATCATAGGAGATGGTTGTTTCGCATTGACGCAAGAGACCGCATGCACTGCTTTCGTGCATGCGGTCTCTGTTTTTGGAGCAGCCGGGTATGTCCGTCCCGGCAAGGCGCGGGAAGAAACTTTTGGGGAACCGCAGAAACCCTTTGGAAAAAGCGCATAAAAAAGCTCCCATACATGAGATGCATGGGAGCTTGGTCTACTGGCTCCCCGGGACGGACTTGAACCGCCAACCTAGTGGTTAACAGCCACCCGCTCTGCCGATTGAGCCACCGGGGAACATGCTGGAACAACGTCCAGTGCGAATGCTTCTATGGAAAGCGCATACAGAAGTCAATGGTTTTTTTCCAAAAGTTCGTTGACCGGTATCAATGCCTGGAACGGCTGCGCAAGTGGGCGGTTCGGGCCTCGTCCTTCTTGCCCCTTGTTTCCAGGGCACGGGCTACTTCGATCCACATCGCCGGGATGTCGGGCCTCAGGTGTACACTTTGACGGGCCAGGTTCTCGGCGATTTCCGGGTCCTCGCCCCGGTCTAGATAGAGTTTGGCCAGCATGTTCAGGGCAAAGGCGTCGTTGGGATCGAAAACCAGAGCCTGGTGCAAAAATTCCCGTGCCTTGTCCTGCTCCCCCCTGTCCATGGCCAGCTTGGCCAGATGTCGGGCAGCCATGCCCTTGCCCTGTTCGGTTTCGCCCGCCTTGAGGTAGTGATGCTCGGCTGCCTGCACATCGCCGTCCTTTTCGGCCAGTTGTCCCAGGCGGATCAGGCTGTACACGTGAGAGGGGTCAATGGTCAGGCACTCGGCAAACGCCTTGCGGGCGGCTTGCTGGTCGCCGGTCTTGAAGCAGGCGCATCCGAAATTGTACAGGGGCATCAGATCCTTGCCCCCCTGTTCCACCACTGTCTTGAAATGTTGTTTGGCCTCGGCCATACGTCCCAGTCTGGCATAGCATATTCCCAGGGAATTGCGTGCCAGCAGGTTGGCCGGATCAATGACCAGGGCGCGTTGATATTCTTCCAGGGCCGAATAAAAATCACCCTTGGTGAACATGCGGTCGGCACTGATGGTCAGGGAAATGGAATCGAACAGGACCGCCCCGGCCGCAGGCAGGAGAAGGGCGTGATCCAGTGCCTTGCGGGCATTGTCCAGAATCTCCGATTTGGCGCAATGCAGAAAGGGGTACCCGGCCATGCCCATGCGCAGGTCGATACGGGTTGTCTCGCCATATTCGGTACAGAGCTTTTGGCCCTGGGCAAGGGCGGAATCCGCATCAAGGTCCGGAAAGCAGCAGATCAGGGTGTTGGCGCTGTATCGGCCCATCAGGTGCTCGCCGGGAAAGGTGGCACATAGGGCCTTGTGAACATGGGCAAGGCGTTCTTCAGGCCCGCCGTCCTGAACGCCGGAGGAAGCGGTCAAAGGCGACATCTGGCACAGGGCAATGACAAAGGCGGATGTGGAGGTCCGTATGCGTGTCCAGGCCCGGATGAAATCCCTGAGGTTGAGAAGGCACGACTTGTCCTGCTTGGGGGAGTCCTTGTCGGACTGTTCCCGGGGCAGGGTCTGGGGTTCCTGGTGATCGGCCAGACTCAGCCTGTCCCCGGGTCGGGGAGACCAGGAAGGATCGTTGAGAAACAGGATCTCGCCCACGCTTGTTTGTTCCCGGACTTCCTGTACCAGAATTTCACCCTTGTACATGTCCGGGTACAGCATGTCCTGATTGCTGGCCGGAACAGACGGGTTGCCAGCTGCCTGGGGCCAGACAAGAAATCGTGTCCCCTCGGTAAGATCAAGGTCGTTTCCCGCATTGATCACGACCCGGTTCAGGGGCAGGGTTTCAAGAATGGTTGCACCCTGCTTGAGGATATCCTTGTAGGAAAAGATGGTATCTCCACCCGCCATTTTGGCGGACCGGGTCGCTTTGTGGGCCTTTTCCAGGATGATTCTGGCCTGCTCTTCGGCCGGGCGCCTGAACTGGTTGCCCTGCATGTCCGCTGGATAGGTGGCAACCCCTGCGCTGCCCGTAAGGGTGAAGGTCTCCCGTGAGATGGGGCCTTCCAGGGGAAGGCTGGCGATTGTTTCCACCAGCTTGTGCGCCAGGTTCTTGCATCGGGTGGGGGTGCCTTGCGGCCAGAACACGATAAAGGCTGCGCCTGTTGTCCGGCACACGTGGGCCTGACTTGGACATTGGGCCTGCAAGGCCCTGCCGACCTTGCCCAGGAGCTTGTCGCCGAAACAATGGCCGAATCGCGAATTGATCACGGCAAATCGGTCCATGTCCAGATGAATGAGTCCGAAACAGCCCCGATATTCCGTGTCTGCACTGGAATCAGGTCCCGGGAGGATGGACGAGAGAATGGTGGCGATCTCGGTCTCCAAAAGGGCCTGGAGAAAGAAGTGGTTGTACAGACCGGTCAGGGGATCGGTGAGCGTGGCTTTATAAAGACGAACCGTTTCCAGCGCCATGGCTGCAATGTTCGGCAGTGTGGCCAGCAGAGGGGTCAGATCCTTTTCGTCAATGCCTCCGGCCACAAAAATCCCCAGGAGTCTGTCGTCCGCTTGCAGGGGGATGTGTACCCTGTCATGTTCCATGAATGCACGCAGGGCCATGCCTTCCTTTTCGGGGAGCATGGAGCCGGGAATGGACGTGGGGAATCGCAGGGCATGGGTCTGGAAGGCAAAGCATCGCTTGAAGCAGCTTGCAAGCTGGGGTTCGTACGCGATGAGGTCTTTGCCCGTCAGGGGCGATCGATCCCAGGGCAAAAAGATGGTGGGCAGATGCATGGCAAAGAGGATACAAGAAAAAGGATAGTGAAAATTTCAAGGGCAAGGCATGGGTGCCTTGGTTTCCCGGGATGACGGACAAGGTGACATCGGCCAGGGTCCGCCAGGGCTTGTGAGCTATCCCTGTTCCGTGCAAAGGTGCAGGGAGTAAGGTTTTGGCTGGTAGCCGCACCGGTAGCGCAAGGATACCTCGTAGAATCAGGTGATGTTTTTGCCCCAGGCAACTGCCTTTGTCCAGTCTTTGTGTTTTTTCGGCCGGTTGGGAGGGTGACTGCCCTCTTTTCTCCTGAAGGGATATGGGGTAGACGAGGGCTTTGTCCGCTGGCATTGCATGGGCACCGGTCCATCATGGACCGCCCTGTTTCCGGTTCATGTTCAACCCCTGCGAGGTTACGTGCTGTACGTCAACATTTTTCAGCTTGGTCCCCTGGAAACCAATTGCTACCTTGTTTATAATGACGCCAAAGAGGCCGTGGTCATTGATCCGGGAGGCGATCCTGCCGAGGTGCTCGCCGTGTTGCGCTCCCAAGGACTCACCTTGACCCATATCCTGAACACGCATCTGCATTTCGATCATATCGGGGGCAATGCCGCCCTCTCGGATGCCACGGGAGCCGAAATTCTGGCAGGTGAAGCCGACAGGCCCTTGTTGTCCAGTGAGCTGGGTTCCGGTGGGTTCATGGGATTTCCCAAGACGCCGTCCTTTTCTTTCACGCCTCTGACACCGGGCACACATACTTTTGTGGGCGAGACATGCCACGTGCTGGCAACTCCGGGGCACAGTCCGGGCAGTTTGTCCCTGTATTTTCCCGTACTCGGTGCGGTGTTTTGCGGTGACCTCATCTTCTACCGCTCTGTGGGACGAACGGATTTTCCTGGCGGGGATGAAAAGGTGCTCAAGGAGTCTGCCTGTTCACAGATCCTTGTGCTGCCCGAGGAAACCATCATCTATCCGGGGCACGGACCCCAAACCGATGTGCGTGACGCCCGGGAGAACAATCCCTTTTTTACCGATTTTCATATGCTCTAGGAAAAGACGAGGAGACCATGTCCAGAAAGATTGTCCTGGATTTTCGCAAAACGTGTTGAGGGGTCGGTCAGGAGGTAGGTCTTTACCTCCAGTTCAATCAGGGCCAGGAGGTGGAGGCGCTTGTGCAGGAAAAGGCGGTTCCCCAGTTGCGCCATGCCCTGTCCGATCTCGGGGAATGGAAGATGGAGACAGCAAACGAGGACGGGTTTATCCGAGCCCGATTTTACAAAAACGAGGAAGGGGCTGATGGGTCGGCCTGAAATGGCACCAGGTCAGGACGTGGTGTCGGGTCCTCCGATTATTTTTGCCTGCAGCCCCCGGTCCGGAGGCAATTCGGATGCTGCTGCCCGAGCCTTTGCCGCCGGCATTGAGGAATCCGGAGGGACGAGCACCACTGTCTATCTTCGCGACCAGAAGATTCTGCCGTGCAAGGGGTGTTCGGCCTGCAACCCGTCAGGCAGGTGCATTTTACGGAACAGGGATGATGTGGAATCCCTGTTTGCCTGCATGGAGGCGGCCCCCTTTGTCCTGTTTGCCGCACCCATTTATTTCTATCATGTTCCGGCCCTGTTCAAGGGGTTCATTGACAGGGGGCAGAGCCGGTATGTTTGTTTGCCCAACAGGGATCAGGCCAGTGTGCCGCTGCCGCGGCGGCGGGCGTATGTGGCGTTGTGTGCAGGGCGTCCCCGTGGGGAGAACCTGTTTAAGGGAAGCCTCTTGACCCTGAAATATTTTCTGGATGTGTTCGGGTTTTCCCTGCACGATCCCGAACTGTTTCGATCCATGGATGATCCTGGCGATTTTATGGCCAGCGCAGCGGCCCTGGGCCGGATGCGGTCTCTTGGCCGTGAGGCATGGAAACAAGCCGTCAGACACAGGGGATGATGTGAGGCCGGTATGAACACCGGAGTCTTGGACCGGATACGCGGGATTGTGCAACAGTTTGCTCTGGCTGCGGGGCGCAGGTGTCTGATCTGTGGACGTCGAATTGTGCAGCGTGATTCCGTGTTCCCTGAATTGTGTCCGGACTGCCTGGCTGATATCCGGCCCCAAACCCGGGGATATTGCCCTGGATGCGGGATGTGCTATCCTTCAGACAGCATGGAGGTGTATCTGTGCTCGGACTGCAGGCGTTCTCCCCGTCCATGGTCTTCCCTGGGTTTCTTTGGCCCCTATTCCGGACTGGTCCGGTCGATGATCACGGATTTCAAGTTCAATGCCCGATTGCCTCTGGTTACCCTCCTTGGAAGGATGCTTCTTCAGGGGGGTGTTCTTCATGACATACAGCCTGCAGACGTGATTGTGCCTGTTCCCCTGCATCCCCGGCGGTTACAGGAACGAGGATTCAACCAGAGCCTGGAGCTGGCCCGCAGACTGGTTCCGGTTTGGGGACCCGAGGTGGACGTCCGTTCCCTTGTTCGTGTGCGTAACACCAGGGCTCAAAGGGGGCTGGGCAAAAAGGCCCGGCGCAGCAACCTCAAGGGCGCCTTTGCTGTTCGGGGCAGGCGGCTCGAGAACAAGCGCGTCCTGCTGGTGGATGATGTCATGACAACGGGCTCGACCCTGACCTCGTGTGCCCGGGCCCTGCGTGCGTGCGGTGCCGGACGGGTGGATGTCCTGGTTGTTGCCCGGGCATAGCCTGTTGGATTGCAACGCAGGGCACAAGGGTTTTCGGGCAAGAGGGTGACACAACGGTCCGGTTTGCCAGGAAATGAAAAAGTCCTTGACGGATAGCCGGAAAAAGGACTAGTACCCACGTTTCATTCTTTGGAGGTAACGAAAATGTTCGCTATAGTTGAAGCAGGTGGAAAACAGTTTCGAGTACAAGAGGGCCTTACCGTCAAGGTTGCCAAGATGGACGCCGAGGCCGGTTCCGAGCTCTCTTTGGATAAGGTTTTGATGGCCGGTGAAGGTGAAGATCTCAAGATCGGCACCCCTTATGTCGATGGTGCCAAGGTGACCTGCCAGGTGGTTGAGCATGGTCGGGACAAGAAGATCATCGTCTTCAAGAAGAAACGGCGCAAAGATTACAGAAAAAAGCAGGGCCATCGTCAGGATTTCACAACTCTCAAAGTGACGGCGATCCAGGCCTAGGAGGGCGGCACCATGGCACATAAGAAAGCAGGCGGTAGCTCCCGCAATGGCCGCGACAGTGCCGGTCAGAGACGGGGCGTCAAAAAATTCGGCGGACAGCAGGTTTTGGCAGGCAATATTCTGGTCCGTCAGCTGGGAACCAAGGTTCATCCCGGCAAGAACGTCGGCATGGGCAAGGATTATACCTTGTTCGCCTTGTGCGACGGCGTGGTCGAATACGAAAAGTATCGTCGCAAGAAAAAGGTCAAGAGCAGGGTACACATTGTGCCCGTATCGGCCTAGCATCCATTTTTCGTCGATTGTTCCAAGACCGCTCCAAGGGCTTTCCCTTTGGGCGGTCTTTTTTGCTTCCTGAAATGGACGCAACCTTCAGGCGGCCTTGCGCTTGCCAATGCAACCGGGCACGTGCAATCTGTTTGTTGATATAGGGTATTCCGGTTACCATCCGGGACCTTGCCGCGTCAGGACCGGCGTTGTAACGAGACTCTCTTCTGTCCGAACCCGGGAACTCCGGTTTCATCCCGGGATGACTGAACTGTTGATGTGTAGTATGTGCTGAACAGGTACGAGATGTCGTGATGTTTTGTTTTACCTTCTGCCAGGCAGAAGTAACAGGATGGGGAAACCATGAGATTTGTGGATGAAGCCGAGATTCTCGTTCGTTCAGGCAAGGGCGGTGCAGGATGTGTGTCCTTTCGTCGGGAAAAGTATATTCCCAAGGGCGGACCCGACGGTGGTGATGGGGGCAAGGGCGGTGACGTGATTTTCAGGGCGCGGGAAAAGCTGCTCAGCCTGTACGATTTCCGGCACAAACGGGTCTATGAGGCTGAAAATGGTCGACCGGGACAGGGGCGCATGTGTTACGGCCGGGCCGGTCAGGACATGGTCGTTGACGTGCCAGCCGGTACCCTGATCTACCGGCTGGAAGAGGATGGCGAGGAAACCCTGATTGCCGATCTGGTGAATGACGGTCAGGAAGTGGTCCTGGTGACCGGGGGGCGGGGCGGCAAGGGAAACACCCATTTCAAGTCCTCGACCATGCGCGCGCCGCGGTTTGCCCAACCCGGGGAGCCGGCCCAGGAGATGCGTATCCGGCTGGAACTCAAGTTCCTGGCCGACGTTGGATTGCTCGGTTTGCCCAACGCCGGAAAATCAACTTTTATTTCCAAGATTTCAGCGGCACGTCCCAAGGTGGCGCCCTATCCTTTCACCACCCTCAATCCCAATCTTGGGGTTGTTGTGGGCGATGACGGAAGGCGCATGGTTGTGGCGGATATCCCCGGCCTGATCCAGGGGGCCCATGCCGGTCAGGGGCTTGGTCATACCTTTTTGAAGCATGTGGAGCGGTCCCGGTTCCTGGTGCACATCCTCAGTGCCGAGGACCTGTTTCTTGAAGATCCCTGGGCCGGGTTCGAGCTGATCAACGAGGAGCTCGGCAAGTACAAGACCGCATTGCGGACCAAGAAGCAGCTGCTGGTGATCAACAAGATCGATCTCATGGGCGACGACGAACTGGCCGTGCTCAAGCAGGCTGCGCGTGATGCGGGCAAGGATGTCTTTTTCATCTCCGCCCTGCACGGCCAGGGCGTGGATGCCCTGTTGTCCGCCATGTGGCGGGAAATGGAAACCTTGGAAGGGTAGGGCAACATGTCCCGATCAGCAGTGATGAGTGATTGCCAGAAGGCACGCCGTGATGTTCTGACCCATGCCAAGCGTGTGGTCATCAAGGTGGGGAGCGCGGTCCTGACGGGAAGCAACGGGCTGGATCTGCGCGTGGTCAACCGGTTGGCCGACCAAATGGCCGGTCTGCATGACAAGGGCATTGATCTGGTGCTTGTTTCCTCGGGCGCGGTGGCTGCAGGCTGTCGGGTCATGGGTTCGTGTCATGCTCGTCAGGATCTGGCCTACAAGCAGGCAACCTCGGCCATTGGCCAGAGCCGGCTCATGCATTTTTATGACGAGGCCTTTGCCCGTTACGATACCGTGACCGCCCAGGTTCTGCTGACTCGGGCTGATCTCCAGGATCGGGAAAGATTCCTCAATGCCAGAAATACCCTGTCCATGCTCCTGGGGTGGAGGGTGATCCCCATTGTCAACGAGAATGATACTGTTGCCGTGCACGAGCTCAAGTTCGGGGACAATGACGCCCTGGCTGCCCTGATCCTCAATGCGGTGGAAGCGGACCTGTTCATCAATCTGACCTCGGCCGACGGGGTGTTCACGGACAATCCCCTTGAGAATCCCGATGCCTGTTTTCTTCCCTACATAGAGGATATAGCGTCCATGCCCCTGGCGAACATCTGCCGGGGCAAGACAGGAAGCGGAACCGGGGGCATGTACAGTAAGCTCCTTGCTGCTCGGCGTGCGGCCCAGCTGGGGGTGCCCACCTTGATTCTCTCGGGCAAGACCCGTTTCGGTCTGGAAAAGGTGTTTGCCGGAGAAGAACTGGGAACCTGGATCATGCCCGAGGCTCGCAGTATCTCACGAAGAAAGTTCTGGATGGCCTACAACCTTGATCCCGGTGGAACCATTGTCATTGACCAGGGGGCGGTGTGCGCTCTGACGGATCACGGCAAGAGTTTGCTTCCCGCGGGCATAGCCGATGTGCAGGGCGATTTCGGCATGGGAGACATGGTCCGGATCGAAGACGTGTCCGGTCGGTCCATCGGAGTGGGAGTGACCAACTACACGGCCGAAGAACTCAGACGCATCAAGGGACGTAACACCTCGGAGATCGAAACCATCCTCGGGCATGCGTCCTATCCCGAGACCATTCATCGCGACAACATGCTTCTTGATGCGGCCATCTGAAGACATCTGCCCCATGGCAGGGCGACCATCATTTTGAGTGCTGCTTCTGCCTTTTGTATTCGCAACGGGTTTCAGGAGGACCTTTCATGTCACATTCAACCTATGTTCCACCATGTGTGCTGACCATTGCCGGGTCTGATTCCGGCGGCGGGGCAGGCATTCAGGCCGATCTCAAGACCATGACCGTGCTCGGGACCTACGGGCTTTCGGTGATTACCGCCTTGACGGCCCAGAATACTACCGGGGTGTACGGCATCGAGCCTGCATCTCCTGAATTCGTGGCCCAGCAGCTGACCGTGGTGCTAGATGATTTTCCCATCAGGGCGGCCAAGACCGGGATGCTCTTCTCGGCCGGGATCATTGAAGCCATGACACCGATCCTTGAAAAGGTGCCGTTTCCCTTGGTGGTCGATCCGGTCTGCGTGAGTCAAAGCGGGCACCGGCTTCTTGAAGAAGATGCTGTTGCAGCCCTGAAAAAACGGATCATTCCCCTGGCCGGTCTGCTCACTCCAAACCGACCCGAGGCCGAGACCCTGACGGGCATGTCCATTTCCACGCCCAGGGATATTGCCGAGGCCATCAACAGGTTGATGGACATGGGAGCCAAGGCCGTCCTCATCAAGGGCGGTCATTTCCAGGGGGATGTCATGGTTGATTGGCTGGGAATTCCCGGAACAGCTCCCGTACCTCTTGAGCATGAGAGAATCGATACCCACAATGCCCATGGCACGGGATGCACCTTGTCTGCGGCCATTGCTGCATATCTTGCCCGGGGATGTGAACTGGAACAGGCCGTCAGACTCGGTCAGGAGTACCTGGTCGCGGCTCTGGACACGGGGTTTGATCTGGGCAAGGGAGACGGTCCCACCAACCATCTGGCTCCGTTCGTGTCTCATTTCACATGTTGACACCTTACGGGTCCCTGTTTACAAAGCCGACTTTATAACTTGCGAGAGTGGCGGAATTGGTAGACGCACTGGCCTTAGGAGCCAGCGGGTGACCGTGAGAGTTCGAGTCTCTCCTCTCGCACCACTGTTCGTGACACCCCGCAGGCCATGCGCTGTCCTGGTCGTTGCATATATAAGGAGGAAATGTTTTTCATGGAATACACTGTGGAAGAAGTCAGCCCGGTCAAGAGAACCGTCAATGTCGTGGTCCCCGAGGAGGAGGTCAACGCCTCCATCCAGGCAACCATAGCCTTGTACCGTCGTGATGTGGAGATCAAGGGGTTCCGGAAGGGCAAGGTCCCGGCAGCGATCATTGAAGGCCGTTACGGCAAGAAGCTGTACAGCGAGGCCACCCAGGATCTGCTCAATTATCATATCAATACCATCCTCAACGAGATGGAAGTCACTCCTCTGGGACGGTTGGATATGAACCCCAAGGGCGCGGAACTTCTGGAAAAGGGGAAACCCTATGAGTATTCCTTTTCCTTTGAGGTGGTGCCCTCCTTTGATCTGCCCGAATACAAGGGCCTGGCCGTGGAAGAGGAAGAGGTGGTCATCAAGCCCGAAGAGGTTGATCAGGTTCTGGAGCGCATGCGCGAGAATTCCGCAACCCTGACCAGGGTGGACGAGCCGCGTACCGCTCAGAACGGTGATGTGGTCATGATTGATTTTCAGGGCTACAAGGATGGCGAACCCCTTGAAACCGTCAAGGCTGAAAACTTTGAGCTCCGACTCGGCGAAGGCAGTGCCCTGGAGAGTTTCGAAGCCATTGTCACGAAACTCAAGGCCGGGGAAGAAGGTTCAGGCATTGTTGTTTTTCCCGAGGACTTCCTGAACAAGGATCTTGCCGGACAGGAAGTGGAGATGAAGGTCACCTTGCACGCCATCAAGACGAAAAAGCTTCCCGAGCTCAATGATGCTTTTGCCAGTCATGCCGGTGGATGCTCGACCATGGACGAATTGCGTGACATGATCACCAAGTCCTATGAGCGGTCTCGCAAGGACCTCCACAAGAGTGCTGCCCAGAAAAAACTGCTGGACGAGCTCAAGAGCCAGGTGGAATTCGAGCTCCCGCCCGTGCTTGTGGAAGCCCATATCGACCAGAAGGTCGAGACCCTGCGGCAGCGAACCGAGCAGCAAGGCAAGAGTCTGGAATCTCTTGGCAAGACGCCCGAAGAACTGCGTGAGCAGTTTCGTGAGGAGTGCGAGGATATCGTCAAGTCCGAAATTTTTCTCATGGCCGTGGCGGAGGAGGAAGAGATCAAGGTTGATCCGCAGGAAGTTGATTTCATGCTCCAGAAGATGGCCATGCAGACCGGTCAGGACTTCAACGCCCTCAAGGATTATTACGAGCAGAACAATCTCATGGTTCCCCTTCGTGACCGGGTTCTCCAGGACAAGGCCATGGATCTGATCTATGAGCATGCCAATGTCACCATTGTTCCCGGTGAAGAAGCCCTGGCACCCGAGACTTCCCAGGAGGCCGGCGACGAGGATGACGCCTAACGTTTCCGTTTCGTTGTAACGCTTGGACCGGGGGGAAGGGAAACATCCTCCCGGTTTTTGCATTTTTTCCTTCCGGCGAGTTCTTGTTCTCCCTGGCCCTTTTCTGTATTCTTCATCCGCAAATTTTTCATCATTGCACGCAATTGCCCTGTGGTTGCACCGAAGTCCTGACATGTCGTCTTGAACAAAGACGGTCCAGGACAGGCTGTTGATTGTCGTGCCTCATGCCTTTTTTCACGTTGTTTGCAGTGTGTTTGGTTACGTGTACACTCCTGCCTACCCAACGAGCAGACCCATCCATCAAAACGGAGGATCATATGGTCACCAATAATGTACCCATTGTCATCGAGACCTCGGGCCGCGGGGAAAGGGCCTATGACATTTATTCCCGGTTGCTTCGAGACAGGATCATCCTGCTTGGAACTCCCATTGACGACAATATAGCCAATCTCATCTGTGCCCAGCTTCTGTTTCTGGAATCGGAAAATTCCGAAAAGCAGATCAACATGTATATCAATTCTCCTGGCGGTTCCGTGACCGCTGGTTTGGCCATCTACGATACCATGCAGTACATTTCCGCACCTGTGGCCACCTTGTGCATGGGTCAGGCCGCCAGCATGGGAGCTGTTCTGCTGGCTGCCGGAGAAGCGGGTATGCGATATGCATTGCCGCATAGCAGAATCCTCATTCATCAGCCCATGGGCGGATTTCAGGGCCAGGCCACGGACATTGACATCCAGGCCAAAGAAATTATTCGTTTGAAGGCAACATTGAACCAGATTCTTTCCAAGCACACCGGTGCCGACATGAGCAAGATTGAAAACGATACGGACAGAGATTATTTCATGAGTTCCGACGAGGCGGCTGCATACGGTATCATTGACGAGGTCCTGGCGAGCAGAAGTGCCATGAACGTCCAGGAATAGAGGATATATTATGGCAAAAAGAACCAAGAAGTCCGACGAATTGTACTGTTCATTCTGCGGGAAGATTCAGACGGAGGTTGCCCGGCTCATTGCCGGTCCCGACGTCTACATCTGCAACGAATGCGTGGCCCTGTGCCAGGAAATCATCATGCAGGACAATGCTGGTGACGACGCATTCTCAACCGGCGAAATCCCCCGCCCCGATCAGATCCACAAGGATCTGAACGACTATGTCATTGGCCAGGAAATGGCCAAAAGGGTTCTTTCCGTTGCCGTGTACAATCATTACAAGCGGATCAACTATCTGGGAGATACCGATGACGTTGAGCTGGACAAGAGCAACATCCTGCTCATCGGTCCCACGGGGAGCGGCAAGACCCTGCTCGCCCAGACCTTGGCCAAAATCCTGAACGTTCCCTTTGCCATTGCCGATGCCACGACCCTTACCGAGGCCGGGTATGTGGGTGAGGATGTGGAAAACATTCTTGTCCAGCTGGTCCAGAATGCGGATTACGACCTTGAGGCGGCTTCCAAGGGAATTATTTATGTGGACGAGATCGACAAGATCGCCAGAAAGTCCGAAAGTACCTCCATCACCCGGGATGTTTCCGGAGAAGGGGTACAGCAGGCCCTGCTCAAGATCATCGAAGGCACGGTGGCCAACATACCGCCCAAGGGCGGCCGCAAGCACCCCCAGCAGGAATTTATCCGCCTGGATACGAGTAACATCCTGTTCATCCTGGGCGGAGCGTTTATCAACCTCGAGAACATTGTGCAGCAGCGTCAGCAGGGCAGCGTCATGGGCTTTGGTGCCGAAGGGGTCGGGGTCAAGAAAAAGGCCTCGGAATTGCTCAAGGATGTCCATCCCGATGACCTGATCAAGTTCGGGGTCATTCCCGAGTTTGTCGGCCGGATTCCCATCATCACCTCTCTTGAGGAACTTGACGAGTCCGACCTGGTCAGGATCCTGACCGAACCCAAGAACGCCCTGGTCAAGCAGTATCAGAAAATGCTCGAGCTTGACGGCGTCAAGCTGTCGTTTACCCAGAACGCCCTCAAGGCCATTGCGGCCAAGTCCATCAAACGCAAGACCGGTGCCAGGGGATTGCGCAACGTTCTGGAAACGATCATGCTCGGCGTCATGTATTCCATTCCTTCCCTGGAAGGCGCCAAGGAATGCGTGATCAACAAGTCCGTTGTTGAAAACGGGGTTGAGCCGATTATTCTGTACGACAAACAGGCCCAGTCGGCCTAACTGCTGTGCGGTTTGGCGCCGTGTCAAAGCTTCCCGACCGGGCGCCTGCCGCATGGTCCTGGACCGGATGCGTCCAACCAGACACCTGCAACTTCATTATTTCATTTTAGACCAAAAGGCATATGTCCACACTTTACACGTCCTCACGACCTGAAGAGAGTGATTCCCCGCTGCATTTGCCGCTCATGTCCCTGCGGGAAGTGGTTATGTTCCCCCGGGCCATCATTCCTCTTTTTGTTGGTCGCAAATCTTCCATCAGGGCCATTGAAACGGCCATAGAGGAGCACGGCAAGGAAATCTTTCTTGTTGCCCAGCGTGATGCCAACATCGAGACCCCCCAGACCGGGGACCTTTATGATGTTGGAACGGTGAGCAAGATCCTGCAGATGCTCAAGCTGCCTGACGGCACCATCAAGGTCCTTTTCGAGGGATTGTACCGGGCCCGGGTCAGTGACATCACGGGCCTGGATTCTGCGGTACCCATGGCTGACGTGGCTGTTTTGCCCGAAGTGGATACCCAGACCGCCGAGTCAGAGGCCCTGGTTCGCGTGACCCAGGATGCCCTCAAGGAATACGCCAGGATCAATCAGAAAATGGCCAAGGAAAGCATCCTGGCCATTTCCTCCCTTCATTATCCAGGACGACTGGCTGATTCAATAATGCCTCATCTGCGCCTTGATTTTCAGAAAAAGCAGACGGTTCTCGAAGAGCTCCATCCTGTGGAGCGTTTGGAAAAGGTGTATGCTTTTCTGCAAGAGGAAATCGAGGTGTATGATCTGGAACGCAAGATCAAGTCCCGGGTCAAGAAGCAGATGGAACGCAACCAGAAAGAGTATTATCTGGGGGAACAGCTCAAGGCCATCCACAAGGAAATGGGGCATGACCACGATCTCCAGTCCGAATTTCAGGAACTGGAAGAAACCCTTGATGCCATGGATATGCCCCAAGAGGCCCGTGAGCGTGCTCGGGAAGAGATCGGCAAGCTGCGGCGCATTCCGCCGTCGTCGGCCGAACACGGGGTCATCAGAAATTATGTGGATTGGATTCTGAGTCTGCCCTGGAACCGGATCAGGGAAGGTGAGATCGACATTCACGCGGCCCAGAAGATCCTGGACGAAGATCATTACGGCCTGAAAAAGCCCAAGGAGCGCATCCTGGAATATCTGGCCGTGCAGGCCCTGGTGGACAAGGTCAAGGGACCCATCTTGTGCCTTGTGGGGCCTCCTGGGGTGGGCAAGACCTCGTTGTCCAAATCCATTGCCCGGGCCATGGGACGGGAGTTTGTCCGTCTGTCTCTGGGCGGGGTGCGGGACGAAGCCGAGATCCGTGGCCATCGGAGAACCTATGTGGGGGCCCTGCCCGGAAAGATTATCCAGTCTTTGAAGCGGGTTTCTTCCAGCAATCCGGTCTTCTGCCTGGACGAGGTGGACAAGATGAGCACGGATTTTCGCGGTGATCCCTCGGCCGCCTTGCTGGAAGTCCTAGATCCCGAGCAAAATTACGCTTTTAGCGATCATTATCTGGATCTGGACTATGATCTGTCCCGCATTTTTTTCATCACCACGGCCAACAGCCTTGCCTCCATCCCCGAGCCCTTGCAGGATCGCATGGAGATCATAGAGATTCCCGGGTATCTGGAGACGGAAAAGACCTGCATTGCCATGGATTTCCTTCTGGCCAAGCAGCTTGAGGCCAACGGATTGGCCAATGTTTCCGTGAATATGTCCAAGGGAGCGGTTCAGGAGATCATCCGCAGATACACCCGGGAAGCCGGGGTCAGGAATCTTGAACGCGAAATCGCTTCGGTTTGCCGGAAGATCGCCCGCAGGATCGTTGAGGACAAGTCTCTGGAAGGCAAGAGCATTGCCGTGACCAAGACCAATGTCCGTTCCTATCTGGGCGTGCCCAAGGTTCGTCACGAGGTGGGCGAGGACAAACCCCTGGTCGGGGTGTGCACGGGGCTTGCCTGGACACGTGTGGGCGGGGAACTCCTTCTGGTGGAAGTGGCGCTCATGCCGGGTTCGGGCAAAATCGAGATTACGGGCAAGCTAGGTGATGTCATGCAGGAAAGCGCCCGGGCAGCCCTCAGTTATATCCGATCCCGGGGGGAAATGTTCGGACTGCGTTCGGATTTTTACAAGGAAGTGGACATCCACGTGCACGTGCCCGAAGGCGCAACGCCCAAGGATGGTCCGTCTGCCGGGGTTACCCTGGCAACCAGTCTTATTTCCGCTCTGTTGCATATTCCGGTGCGCAATGATGTGGCCATGACCGGGGAGATTACCCTGCGGGGTCGGGTTCTGCCCATCGGCGGATTGCGTGAGAAACTCCTGGCTGCCCATCGGGGCGGCATCAAGAATGTGATCATTCCGGCGGATAACGAGGCCGATTTGAAGGAAGTTCCCGAGGCCATTTTGAAGGATATCGAAATCACCTGTGTGGATCACCTTGATGACGTGCTTTGCAGGGCATTGGTCAACACCTCGGCCGAAACCCTGTTCTGCGGCAAGGAGCATATCGTGCCTTTGGCTTCAACCCTGTTTCAGGATGATACCCGGGTTCAACCCCAGTGAATGGGTGCGCCCGTCATGTTTTGCGAATGATGATCGGCCGGGTGGCTCATGCGAGCCCCTCGGCCCCTTTTTGCCGGCACTTTGTCGGCATTTTTTGTGATCAGGACCGTGTGGTCCGGTAGCAGGAGATTTGGTTCCCATGTCCGATCATGCCCGGCAAATCACGAGAAACGCTTCGGTTGTGGCCGGAGCAACGCTGCTCAGCCGCGTTTTGGGGTTTGCCAGGGATCTCATCGTGGCCTTTGCCCTGGGGGCGGGTCCCCTTGCCGATGCCTTTTTTGTGGCCTTTCGGTTGCCCAATCTGCTCAGGCGTCTTTTTGCCGAGGGTTCGCTGACCATGGCCTTTGTGCCGGTATTCACCCGCATGCGGCAGACAGAGGGGGACAGGGCCGCTTTTGTCCTGGCCCGTTCGATCCAGGTCTGGCTGCTGATCATCCTGGGGGCGATTGTGCTGGCGGCCATGGTTTTTGCCGAACCCATCACCCTGCTGGTTGCTCCCGGTTTTTCCCGCTCTCCCGAACTTCTGGCCACGACCACCACCCTGGTTAGAATCTGTTTCCCCTATATCCTGTTCATCTCGGCCGTTGCCCTGTGCATGGGCGTGCTCAATGCCATGGACCATTTCCTGGCTCCGGCCCTGGCGCCGTGCATGTTGAATATCGTGCTCATTGTTGCAGCTCTGACGGCTGTTGGCATGGGGCTTTCCGTGCCCCATGCGTTATCCTGGGGAGTGCTTGTGGCCGGAGTGGCCCAGTGGACGGTTCAACAGCCGTTTTTGCGGCAAAAGGGTTTTTCCTGGTGGGGGCAGGTTGGCCTGCTGGATACCGGCGTCAAGCGGATAGGTCGGCTCATGGGCCCTTCGGTGCTTGGTTCTGCCGTGTACCAGATAAACATTCTTCTGGGGACCGTGCTGGCTTCGTTTTTGCCTTTGGGGAGTATTTCCTATCTGTATTATGCGGACCGGCTGGTTCAGTTCCCCCTGGGCATTTTCGGCGTGGCCATAGGGACGGCGGCTCTTCCTTCCCTGTCCGGTCTGGCCGGGAGAAAAGACTGGAAGGGATTTGGCAGTGGCCTGTCTTCGGCCCTCAATCTGACCCTGTTCATCAGTCTGCCCGCGGCTGCCGGATTGGGTGGTCTGGCCGAGCCCATTGTGGAGTTGCTGTTTGAACGTGGTGCGTTTACCGGCCCGGACGTGGTGCAGACGGCCCTGGCCCTGCAGGCCTATGCCCTGGGGCTTCCCGCGTTTTCCTGTGTCAGATCATTGGTAGCCGCGTTCTATGCCCTGGAGGATACCAGGACCCCGGTCTGGATCGCCATGGTGTGTCTTTGTCTCAATATTTCCCTGGGTCTGATACTGATGCAATTCTACGATCATGTGGGACTGGCAGCAGCTACCAGCCTTTCTTCCTGGGCCAATGTGGTTCTTCTGGTCCGATATCTTGGCCGCAAACAGGAACTGGACCGCCTGCGTCCTTCTTCCGCCTTGGGCAAGATGCTGGTCCTGAGCGGCTGTGTCCTGGCCGGGACCATGCTCACGGCGGGTCATGCTGTCATGGCCTTTGCGCTTATTCCGGTCTGGGTGGCTGGGTTCATCGGGGTGGCCATCTGGTGGAGTGTACCCGAGGTGTCCTTGCTCCTTGGTGTTCTGCGGCGGAAAAAACAGGAGCCACCAGCATGAGCAGGTCTGTCCTGTCCCCGGCAGGCCGGGGGTTTTCTGTGCAATGGCCAGCAATTGTCGGCAGCCAGAATTCTTGCCGATACACCAGCTAACGCGCATTTCGAATATCTCCTACCTTCATGACTATTTCGATTGAGCAGGCAAGAAACCTTTTTCCCCGCGGCCTTGTGCAGCCCCCTCAGGGCTTCAGGTTTGCCGTGGACGCGCTTCTGGCAAGCTGCTTTGCCCGGATAAGGAAAAACGATCGGGTTCTGGATCTGGGAACCGGATGCGGGGTGATCGGGCTGGGACTTTTGCTGCACCATGATCTGCCTTCTGTGCAGGTTGTCGGCCTGGACAGGGACCCCGATATGGTTGGCTCGGCACGGATCAATGTGGCCGCCATGGGATTGGGGGAGCGCATGGATATTGTGCAGGGCGATGTTCGAGAGGCTCCCCGGTTTTTACGCCCTGAATGGGCTGATGTGGTCGTATGCAATCCTCCGTATCGGGTAACCGGAAGGGGCAAAACATGTCCTCAGGATTCACGCACCCACGCGCGGTTTCAGGTTTCTGCCACACTGGATGATTTTTTGGCTGCCTCTGCCTGCGCCCTCAAGAACCGCGGGCGGATCTATCTTGTGTTTTTGGCCGAGGGGCTGGATGTGCTGCTGGGGACCATGCGCACATGCAGGCTCATGCCCAAACGGGTGATGCCGGTTCACGGCCGGCAGGGGGCTCCGGCTCGTCTTGTGCTGGTGGAAGGGCGCAAGAACGGAGGGCCGGGAATGGTTCTGACAAATCCCCTGTTCTTGTATGAAACAGGGGAGAACCGGAATCGGATTACCCCGGAAGCCCTTGGGTTTTGTCCCTTTCTGGCCTGCAATACAGGTTTGTGATGGAAAAGGGGATCAGAATTGTCCATTTCAGGTCATCTTTATTGTGATTCGGGAGGTACATTGGTGATGAAAACAAGACCCATGTCCATGCGTCACTTTCTTGTTCTGCACGTTGTGTGTCTGGTTCTCTGGACCTTTTCCCAGGCTTTTGCCGGTGTTGAAGCCCCTTTGGTCCTCATTGATCGGGATCAGGCCCTGGCCGCGGCTGCCCGGGTTACACCCGAGGCTTACCCCAATGCCGACTCGGTCATTGTGGAAAGCCATACATGGGTCAAGTATCAGGAAGACGGAACCTATGTGCAGCGAGATGAAACCTATCAGAAAGTCCTGACTCGTGAGGGTGTTGACGCTTCCCGCTCTCTGTCCTCCTGGTTCACCATCCCCTACAATACCACCCGGTTCGACAAGGTCGAGGTCATCCGTCCCGACGGATCGGTTGTTCCCGTGGATATTGAGGCCAACTCCCGAGTGATGATCGATCGCAGCCAGATGGATGCCAACATCTACAACCCCAATGACAAGATACTTATGCTCCATGTGCCTGATCTCCAGGTGGGGGACGTGGTTCATTACTCCATTGAGGATGTTTTTGCCAAGGTGCGCGTGCCCGGAAGCTTCAGCGATCTCATTCTGTTTGAAAGTACCTCGCCCATCCTGCACAAAAAATATACGTTGACAGGCCCTGCTTCTCTGCCTCTGGCCCGCATGGCCATTCGGGACAAGGTGGGGACAACCCTGACCCATACACAGGAACGTGTGGGCGATGAGATTGTTCATGTCTGGGAAGGCCGGGATATTCCCCAGGCCTTTCCCGAGCCGGACATGCCGTCCTTTCATACGGTGGCTCAACGGGTCCTGGTGAGTACCATCCCCCATTGGGAATGGATTTCCCGTTGGTACTGGCAGCTGTCCAAACCCCATTTGGATCAGGTCACTCCGGCCATGCAGAAAAAGGTGCATGAGTTGGTGGACGGGGTGGATGACCCCATGGAACGCATCCAGGCGATTTTTACCTGGGTTTCCCAGGAAATCCGCTATCTCGGCCTGACACTGGAAACAACGGCACCAGGCTATGAACCCCATCCCGCGAGCATGACTTTTGATCGCCGGGCCGGGGTCTGCAGGGACAAGGCCGCGCTCCTGGTGTCCATGCTCCGTTTGGCCGGGTTTGATGCCTATCCTGTGCTCATCATGTCCGGGCCCCAAAAGGACCCTGAAATCCCCCTGCCTTTTTTCAACCATGCGGTCAGCTGTGCGCGTTTGGACAATGGGCACATGGTGCTCATGGATTCCACGGACGAACACACACGGGATCTTTTTCCTCCCTATCTGAACAATTGCAGTTATCTTGTGGCCACCCCCGAGGGTGATTCCCTGCGCACCAGTCCCATTGTCCCGGCAAGGGAGAACATGCTGTGCATCAAGACCTCCGGAGAACTGCACGAGGACGGCGGCCTCAATGCCACAACCGTACTGACGTTCAACGGGATCAACGACAGCGCCTACCGGGGATTTTTTGCCCGTTCCCCTCGGGAAAAACAGCGGGCCTATTTTGAAAACGTACTCAAGAAGGGATACCCCGGAGCCCGGTTGCTTGCCATGAAGGTATCGCCCGATAACATCATGGATACGTCCGAGACGTTGACCGTCCGTCTTGATTTTCAGATGGACCGCTTCCTGACCGGCAAGCAGGAAACCCACATGCTTCCCTCTCTCTTTTTGGGTCGTCATGTGGGCGTGGCCCGGATGCTCATCGACAAGATGGGTCTCAAAAAACGACGGTATCCCCTGTTCACCCAGTATGCCTGCGGGGTGGATGAACGTGTACGCATTCACCTCGGGGACACGGTGGGTCCCTTGCTCAGCGCTCCTGATCCCGTGACCGAGCAGTCCCGGGAGACCGACTTCACCCGGTTGTTCACCCTCCAGGACGGAAATCTTGTTGCCCGGCATCTGTTTACCCTGAATCTCCCTGAATATTCCCCTGCTCAGTATCTTGCCCTGCAAAAGAGCCTGGCCCGGCAGGAAATTTACGAACGAAGCAGATGCCTGTTTGCTGCCCCAAAAGAAGAGTCCGACATGGCGGCCTGGTATGGATCGTTCAATCCCGATGCCGTGGTGTTGCACCATGATGTGGATGTTCGGGTCAGCAATGACCATGCCTGGGTGCGCAGGGATCATGTGCGAACCAGAATTCTCACCTATGCGGGCAAGAAAAAGAACAGCGAGATCCGGGTGGACTTCACCCCGGCCCATGAACAGGTTCGCCTTGTCAATGCCACGGTTACGGGCAGGGATGGAACCGTCAAGACCATCGAACCCCAGGAGATCAATCTCATGGATGCTCCCTGGGTGGGAGAAGCGCCCATGTATCCTGCGGCCAAGACCCTGGTGGCTGGTCTGCCCGGGGTGGAACAGGGCTCGGTGATCGACTATACCCTGGAAAGGGTGGTCAAACAGGGTGATTTTTTTGCCATGAAAGAGGTCATGTCGGGCGAATATCCGGTTGTGCACAAAACAGTGCGGATTCAGCTGCCCGATACCTTGAAGGTGAGGGTTTTTGCTGCTGATCAGGGGTGGGGACTGGCCAGATATTGGGTCAGGGAACCCCGGAAGATCATCGAACAATCAAGGCATGCCCGGGATGGTCGGGTGACCTACACCTTTACGGCCCGCCACGTGGCTCCGGTGGCCCAGGAAAACGATCTGCCCCCGGCGTATGCATTTCAACCTGTTGTGGCCTTGACCTCAAAAACATGGCCTGAAGTGGCGGCAAACCTTGGCCGCCTGCTGGAAGATGCGGCTCGCCAGGGCCAACAGGCCGCTGTCACAGCCAGGAAGCTGGTTGCCCATGCGGCCGATGATCTGGAAAAAATCCGCTTGATCCGGGATTTTGTGTCCAGAAATATCCTTTTGAAGGGGCCGGGAACCGATACCTATCCCATGGAGGCGACCTTTGGGGCCGACAGGGTTGTGCAGGCGGGATATGGTTGCTCTGCCGACCGGGCCACTGTCTTCTATGCCATGCTCAAGGCCGCGGGGTTTGAGCCGTCTTTTGTCATTGCCGGCAATGCGCCTTCTGTACCGGCTTTGCAGGAATTCATGCGGGAATATGTTGCCCGTGACTGGCTGGACCAGGTCCTTGTGAGGGTCCGTGTGGGCGAGGGTACCATCTATCTGAATGACACGGATGAATATGCGGCCCTTGGCAGTACGGCCCTGCAGGGGCGAGCAGGTCTTGAACTGCCCAGTGGTCGCTTGACGACCATCATGGCTGCCAAAGGGAGGGGTGATGCTCTGGACGTGGACTATGTCCTTGATCTCAAGGCAAACGGGGATGCCCTTGTCACCCGAACCCGGGTTTTCCGGGGAACCATGTACAATACCTACCACAGAATGCTTGCCGAGATGTCTCCGGAAATGGCGGCCAGGTATCGGCAGGAGCAGACGGGAACCATCAGCCTGAACGGGGTGATGACCCGATACGAAGAGGATTTTGCCTCATATCCCGGCAAAGAAGTTCTGGCGGTTCAAGTGCCCGCCATGGGCATCCGTCAGGGAAAATTCTTGTATGTGGATCTTCCGGGCATGATCAGAGATATTGCCGGGGTTGATGGACGTACCCGGACCAATCCCCTGTTGCGGGATCTGGACCGGAAAACAACCATTGGCATTCGCGTCGAGTTGCCTCAGGGTACTGAAAGAATTCTTGTTTTGCCCGCCCGGGATCTTTTCCTGCCCATTGGCAGGGCCGGGGGAATTCGCGTGCATACCCAGGTATTGCCATCGCGGTCCGGGAAACTGGCCCATGTGCCTCCCCAGGCCCTGGAAATGGAGATTCAGGCCGTTGCCGTGCCCACGGTCATCGGCCCGGCAGAATATGCGCAGGTGCGCAAGGCCGAGGACATTCTGGTGGGCAATGCCAGGGGATCTCTGGTTCTGGAAATGCAGTAATAGCGGTGGTTGCCAACCTGTCTTGAAAAGAAAACGCCAATGGTCCGGCAGCATTGCCGGACCATTGGCGTTTTCACCATAAAGCGGGTTTGTAAAATGGGGGCAGGATCAGAATGCCCTTTGTGGTGTCATTCCCAGGGGGCAACCCGTGAAGACAAAGGGAAGAGAGCGCCATTACGTCATTGCGGATCCTTTGGGCTTGCCGAGGACCCTGATTTTTCGCAAGATCGGGGTTTTGAAGAACCAGCAGATCGTCCCTGGACCCAGCAACCGATTCCGGCCAACAGGAGCAGACCCGCCATGGCCATGGTTTGCAGGCTCTGGAACATGGTGAACATCACTGCGCCGCCAATCAAAAGAGCAAGGACCAGAATGCTGGTGATCAAGGCATGTTTTTGTTCGTTATTCATGACTTTCCAAGGTCATTGATCATCTTCGGCCTTTTCTTCTGCCACCTCCCCGTCCATGGCAGCCCTTGGCGCGGGTCGTTGGTCCATGGCCGGAAAAGACGCCGTTGCGATACAGCCAGTAACCCGCGTACACAAAGACCGCAAGAATAACCAGACGGGGGATGATGATCAGGAGAAGCACACACCCAAGGGCCACAAGGGGATGAATTCCCATGCGGTTCAGCCCGTTGTGCACAGAGCGCCATATCGTTTGGGGATAACGTTGCAGGTTCGAGTATGGCATTGTATTCCTCATGGTTGGAGTTGGATGATGGAATTTTGTGTCCGAAGATATGGAAAACTCTATTAGCATGGGCTAACTCGTGGCGGTTGTCAACCACAGGAAAAGGCGTGGCAGGTTGTGCCGGGTGACTTATCCCTTGAGAATATTCGAGGACCCCTCATGGTTAGGATGTTTTGTTGAACAACTCATGGAATGAGAATGTGAGCACTTTCATGCGTTGTGAGGCTCTTGGTCCTATTTTATCAACACGTATCATAAACGCAGCAGGAGAAACCGGCAGAAATTTCATGGATATATTAATAGGAAATGAACAGGATGCCTCGGTCCCCGAGGTTCGGGCCAAGGGATTGCTTTTTGTGGCCGACCCTCATGTGGCCGATCATCCGCCCAATGACCGGGTGGGAAATTATCGCAAGCAGATTCTGGCCAAAGTGCGTTTTTGTCTGCGTACGGCCAGAAAACACCATTTGATTCCGATTTTTCTCGGTGATCTGCTCCACGTGCCTGTGGACAATTCTTCTTCTCTGCTTGAGGAGCTTACCACGATGTTCAAGGCGCATGTGCCGTGGGTTCTGGTGGGCAATCACGATAAACATCTGGGTGCCAGGACCGTTACGCCGGATGTCTCCCTCATGCATTTGCACACACGGGGGGCGATCCATCTCATTGGGCAACCAGGTCCGGTATTCAGGCTGGTAACAGGCGGGCAGCGCCTTGTGCTGGGTGCTTCTCCCGACGGGTATGCATTGCCGTCCTCGGTCAAGGGGCCTAAAGACACCATGGTCATGTGGATCAGTCATCACAATGTGGCGTTTCCTGATTTCAGGGACAAGCCCGTACCCCTGGTGGAAATTCCCGGAGTCCATTGGGTGGTCAACGGGCATATCCATCGTCCCCAGCCTTCCGTTACCAAGGGGATGACCTGCTGGGCCAATCCAGGGAATATCACTCGGTTGAGCCTGACTCCCCATACACGCGTACGAAAACCAGCCGCCACCATCTGGCGCCCCGGGTACAGGGATCTGGAACGGGTGATCATTCCGCATCTTCCCATCGGAACCATTTTTCCTGAAGCCCGGGAAGAATAACTGCCGGTGATGTTTCCTAGCGCATGAGCAGCAGACTCAAGGCCATGATGGCCATGCCGGCCAGCAGGCCCAAAAGGCTGTCGTGGCCTTGCCCGTAGGCTCGGCTGGTGGGCAGGAGTTCGTCGAGACTGATGTAGACCATGATTCCGGCAACACCACCGAACAAGAAGCCCATGACCTGGCCCGGGATGGCGTCGCCTCCCATAAAAAGACGCATGGCCGCATAGGCAATGCCCGCTCCCACAGGTTCTGCCAGACCACTGAGCATGGAGTAGACAAAGGCCTTTTTCCTGTCTCCGGTTGCATAGAATATGGGCACGGAAACACTGATTCCTTCCGGGATATTGTGCAGGGCAATGGCTATGGCAATGGCTATCCCCAGAGCCGGATCCTGCAGGGCGGCCAGAAAAGTGGCCAGACCTTCGGGAAAATTGTGAATGCCAATGGCCAGAGCGGTAAACAGTCCCATGCGCATGAGTCTGGTCCCCTTGGGGTGCACATGGGTCCCGAGGCCGCGATCCCTGGTGCGGGCTATGGCCTCAAAATCAGGCAAGGGGGCTGAAGGATCATGGAGGGGCGCGGTTTCCATTTCGCTGTGAACCTCATGGGGGTTTTCGGCCTCGGGGATCAAGGCGTCAATGAGACCGATCACCAGTATCCCGGCAAAAAAGGAGCCCACATTGGCCCAATAACCCCACGGGTCGCCATAGACGCTCACCAGGGCGTCACGTCCTTTGGAAAAAATTTCAATAAAGGACACATAGAGCATGACCCCTGCGGAAAATCCCGTTGCCACAGACAGGAAACGGTAATTGGTCCGCTTGGCCGTAAAGGCGATGGCGCTGCCAATACCGGTTGCCAAACCGGCAAACAAGGTAAGCCCGAAGGCTGTCCATACGGCTGTCATTGCAAACCACTCCTTGTAAAATGCTTCATAAAGGACCAGCGCGCATGTCGTTTGCAAAAAAACGACATGCGCGCTGGTTATATGGCCCAATGTGCCGGATTGTCATCCAAAAAAAAGGCCGCATCCGTGTGGATGCGGCCTTTTGAGTTTGCCATGGACGGCAAGGATCAGGCTTACATGCCTTCTTCTTCCATCTTCTGCTTGATGAGATCGCCCAGGTTGCTGCCACCAGCTGCAGCGGCCTGTTTCTTGGCCACTTCCTTCTGCTGCTGCTTGATGGACAGGCCGAGCTTGTGATCATCCGAGCTGACATGAATGACCTGGGCTTCGATGGTTTCCCCTTCCTTGAAGGCTTCCTTGGGGTCCTTGATCTTCTTGCCCATTTCGGAGATGTGCACCAAACCTTCGATGCCTTCTTCCACTTCCACGAACAGACCGAAATCCGTGATGTTGGTGATCACGCCGTTGACCGTGCTTCCCACGGGGTATCTGTTGGGAACGTCCAGCCAGGGGTCATCGGCAAGCTGCTTGATACCCAGGGTGAACTTCTCGTTTTCCTTGTCCACCAGGAGCACTTTGGCCTGGACAATGTCACCGACCTTGTAGAGCTCGTTGGGATGGTGGATCTTCTTGGTCCAGGAGAGATCCGAGACATGGATGAGACCGTCGATACCTTCTTCGATACCAATGAACAGACCAAAATCCGTGATGCTCTTGATGGGGGCTTCGATGATGGTTCCGGAAGGATACTTTTCGGCAACCAGATCCCAAGGATTGGGGCTGACCTGCTTCATGCCCAGGGAGATGCGCTTTTTCTCGGGTTCTACACCCAAAATGACCACTTCGACTTCATCACCGAGGTTGACCATCTGGGAGGGGTGTCTGAGTTTGCGGGTCCAGGACATTTCGGAAATGTGAACCAGACCTTCAACACCGGGCTCCAGTTCCACAAAAGCGCCATAGTCCACCAGGTTGGTCACCTTGCCGGTGCATCTGGTTTCTGCGGGATATTTTTCCGAGATGTTTTCCCACGGATCAGGAATGAGCTGCTTGAGGCCCAGAGAGACCTTCTGCTTTTCCTTGTCGAACTTGAGCACCTTGAGTTCCAGTTCGTCGCCCAGCTGGACGAGCTCCTTGGGATGCTTGATCCGTTTCCAGGACATGTCGGTGATGTGCAGCAGACCGTCAAGGCCTCCCAGATCAATGAACGCACCGTAATCGGTGATGTTCTTGACCACACCCTTGACCAGCTGTCCTTCCTCGAGAACGCTCAGCAGGGCTGCACGTTTCTGTTCCCGGGCTTCTTCAAGAAGTACGCGGCGGGAAACAATGATATTGCTGCGCTGACGATTGATTTTCAGAACACGGAATTCAAAGCTCTGGTCAACCAATGCGTCCATATCTGGTACCGGTCGCAGATCAACATGTGATCCGGGCAGGAAGGCCTCCATATCGTTGATGTCAACGATATAGCCGCCCTTGATGCGCCGGACGATCCGACCGGTGATGGTCTTCTTGTTTTCAAGAATGTCCTCAAGTTCGTTGAGGAACTGCATCCTCTTGGCCTTCTGGTGGGAAAGGATGATCGTTCCAGTGGAATCTTTCTTGGAGACCACATACACATCGACCTTGTCGCCGACATGGACGGAACAATTTCCTTCGCTGTCCTTGAATTCGGAAACAGGCAGCTGGCCTTCGGATTTGAAGTTGACGTCTACCAGAACATAGTTGTCGTCAACCTTGACGACTTCGCCGGTGACGATGTTGCCGACCTGCACATTGCCGAAATCGGAATCGAGATAATCCTCAAGAGCGGTCTCAAAATCCATTTCGTTGTCAATGTCTACGTCAGCGTTGGAATTCGGTTGCGTTGCAAGGTTTTCCATTTTAGATACATACCCCCTAAACAGATAAATTTTCGGCTCTCTAACAGAATGTTTTGGCCTTGACAATGAAAAAAACTCGTCATTCGGAAATATTTCCTTTTCCGGATGCATTGCAAGGGGAGTCATTTCAGGTTGATGTACTGATATCAGACCAGTAATGCGGCTTGTTGGAAATTTTGTCCAACGCAATTGTAGGATTTTCAATATCCCTTCCAGGCCCGCCCGTAGTGTGCTGCGCGTTGCTGGATGCGTTCACGGGCACAAAATAAGGCTTGCATCCGATAAAAGCAATGGATAGAGGCAATTCCGCTTTTTTTGTATTTCGGATGACGGCAGCTGGAGAGCGTCTCCTTGCGTGTTGGTGTGGCAAGGGACCACCGAAGAAGTGAATCTTTCAGGTTCAAGAACAGCTGTCTGACGAGCCTCTGGAGAGACTCCCACAAGGGAGCACCGAAGGAGCAAGCCGATGGAAATCGGTGAAACTCTCAGGTATCAAGGACAGAGTGTTGGTGCGGGTGTTGTCCATTGCCCCGTCACGTTGCCCCGCTGTATCCTCCCTTTGCGTCATCCGTTTTCGTTCACCTGTAATTACAAGGATTTGATCGAAATGGATGTACTTGCCTTGTTGGGCACCATTGATTCCTATGTCTGGGGTGCCCCCCTTCTTGGTCTGCTTGTTGGAACCGGAATGTATCTTTCCCTGCGTCTTGGTTTTCTTCAGGTCCTGCGCCTTCCCTTGGCATTGAAGTATGTGTTTTCCAGGGACGAGGGCAAGGGCTGCCAGGGAGATGTTTCTCCCTTTGCCGCATTGTGTACTGCCTTGTCCGCAACCATCGGGACCGGCAATATCGTGGGCGTGGCCACGGCCATCAAGGCCGGCGGGCCCGGAGCCCTGTTCTGGATGTGGATGGCCGCGTTTTTCGGTATGGCCACCAAATATGCCGAGGCCCTGCTGGCCGTGAAGTATCGGGTTGTGGACGCCAACGGGCAGATGTCGGGTGGGCCCATGTACTATCTGGAGCGCGGCCTTGGCAGTAAATTGCTGGCCAGGATGTTTGCCTTGTTCGGCATTGCCGTGGCCTTTTTCGGCATTGGTACCTTTGCCCAGGTCAACGCCATCAAGGACGCAACCTTCATGACCTTTGGGATTCCGGCATGGGTGGTTGCCGCTGTGCTCACGGTGCTCGTGACCATGGTTACCCTGGGGGGCATTCAGTCCATATCCAATGTGGCCAAAAAGGTGGTTCCCTTTATGGCGGTCCTGTACGTGCTGGCTTCTCTGGTCATCCTGGTCCTCAATGTGCATCAGCTGCCAGCAACCATTGCCCTGATCATTCACTCGGCCTTCAACCCCCAGGCGGCCTTTGGCGGAGCAGCCGGGGTCACCGTGATGATGGTTCTCAGAAGCGGGGTTGCCCGGGGTGTTTTTTCCAATGAATCAGGCCTTGGCAGCGCTCCCATAGCCGCGGCTGCTGCCAAAACCGATTCCTGTGTCCGTCAGGGCCTCATTGCCATGACCGGGACGTTTTTTGACACCATTCTCATCTGCACCATGACCGGAATCGTTCTTGTCATGACCGGGGTATGGAATTCTCCGGACCTGGCCGGAGCCGCCATGACCAATACGGCCTTTGCCCAGGGGCTGGCTGGAACCATTGGTAATTATATCGTTACCATCGGCCTGATTTTTTTCGCCTTCACTACCATTCTGGGGTGGAATTACTATGGCGAGCGGTGCACTGAATATCTCTTCGGTGTCCGTGGAATCCGGCCCTATAAAATGATCTATATCGTTCTGGTGGCTTCAGGAGCGTTTCTCAAACTGGAAACGATCTGGGTTCTGGCCGATATCGTCAACGGTCTCATGGCCATTCCCAACCTGATCGGGCTGCTTGGCCTCTCGGGCGTGGTCATCGCGGAAACCAGAGCGTATTTCACCTCCCTGCGTGAGTGCTCGGGAGCGTGTGTGAGCGCGTAGTAGTGTGATGCCTCGACAAAAACCGCCGGTACGGGAAACCCGTGCCGGCGGTTTTTGTTTGGCTTTTTGGGGGATTGCTATCCCTGATTTCTCAATGATTCAAAAATGCTGCGTAAGTGCTCGTCGGTGACGACCATGACGCTGGTCGCCCTGACCATGGCCTTGATCTGCGAGCCTTCCTTGAGGTCCATTCTTGCAGCAGATTCTTTGGTGCTGATGGAAACGCTTTCGACGCCGGAGCCGGTGCCAATGATCAGATGGTGAGCTCAGGCCAGTTCATATGAAAGTCGGTTGCCGATGTTAATGTGGATGACAGAAAATCGACCAAGATGAAGGTGTCGGCCAGGAGAGAGAAGCGCAAAAAAGTGACAACTTTTTTTCAGGACTCGAAGCTTGGTCCCACTTCGTACCCCCTTCCTCGTACCCAGTTCATCCTGTCCCTTTTGCAAAGATTTTCCTCATCCAGAGTCATTTCCGACTTTTTTCAAAAAATCGAGATGGGCACCTTGTGTCATACATAAGGGTAATGATATGGGCCAATTCATTGCAGGATAATGTCTGACAAAATATTGTTGTTGCCGGACGCTTCGCGCAGGCAACAACGGCCTGCGGATACCATCCGCTTGTTGCTCGGCGCAAGAGCCTCCCAACAAGCGGATCGAGCGGATGTCCACAGGTTCAAGTAAACTTGCCCCGCGGCCACCGCTCATCCGCGGGCCGTTAAGCATACAAAAATGAGTGAATTAAACCTCTATCAGATAGGGCGGAAAAATTCATTTTTGTCACGTATGAATAATCATGAAACAGTCAATGTGATTCAGACGGAAAGGGAATAGGTGTAGAAATTGAGTGAATTATTCATTGTGAGAATAGATATATGAAGAAGCTGGATGCTTATCGCAAAGCATTGAAGGATTGCGAAAAGATTGCTCAGGAAGAATTCAAAGCGGCAGTAAAGTTTAGTAAGCGTTGCGATCAAATTGTTAACAACCTAAACAATGAATTTAACGATATTGCATGGAAGGCAGAACAAGTTACCGCCAAGGATCAGATTGCGGCAAAGGGATTGACTGATATTCAAAGCAGCTTGGGTGTCGGTTATGAGTTGCTCAGGGCTAAGCAAGCAAAGGCTTTAGAACAGCAGAAAAAGTCACTAAAAAGCTTTAGTGTTATGTTGTTTGGTCGCACTATGGCGGGTAAAAGCACTATGCGTGAAGCCATCACTGGAGGAGATGGATCAACTATAGGGATGGGGGCACAAAGAACGACCCGAGACGTGCGTCAGTATGACTGGAATCATCTTCGTATTATAGATACACCAGGGTTTGGTGCTTATAACGGTGAGGAAGATACAGAGATAGCACGAAGCATTCTTGAACAATCAGATGTGATTCTCTTTTTACTCAGCGATGACAGTATTCAGGAGTCTACATTTACCGAGCTGAAATACGCCTATCAGTTGAACAAGCCTTTAATATTTGTTGTGAATGTGAAGAAAAACCTGGAGAAGAATGTTCATCGAAAAAAGGCGATAAAAGATCCCGATAGCTATATCTACAATGCTTCAGACCTCGAAGGGCACAAGGAAAGGTTGCGAAATGAAGCTGCAAAGCTGGGGATGAACCCAAGATACATCCATATTGTCCCTATACACGCTCAAGCAGCTTTTTTGTCGACTCAGGAAGCCTATAGCGATCAAAAAGAAGATCTTTATCGAGTCAGTCGAATGGATAATCTTCTGACGCTATTAACAGATGAAATTACGCATAAAGGCCGTGCTAGGCGAGTTCAAACGCTATTAGGATCGGCATTAACTCATACGGATGATCTTGAGACATTGATTCGTTCCCAGAAAGAATCAGTGAAAGGGCTGCTCAAGGAATATGCTAATACCAAGAAGCGTGTTTATAAATGGCACGAACGCCAGTCAAAACGGGTGCCGGATAAGATTGAAAAAGATGTCGGACGCGCTTTTGCTCCGTTAATGAAGTCAATATCAAGTTTTGTTGATGACAATATTCAGTCTAAGTATTTTGGCAATAGACTTGAAGATCACATTGCTTCTTTTAATTTAGAAGAACGCTGCAAAAATGTGGCAAATAATATAGCTGAAGAGCTTGCTGCTGATCTTGAACAATTCAATCGGGATATGGCTAAGAATATTGAGCTTGGTGGCAAGCTCAATATGGAGGGAAGTAAAAGGTCATTTGATCCTGTCGATTATAAACGCATGAATGGTTGGACAGCAGCCGGGCTGGGTGTTCTTTCTGCCATTGCTTTTGTAAATAGCTGGAATCCCATTGGTTGGGGACTAGCAGCGGCAGGTTTCGTGTTTGGTTTGTTTCAAATGTTCTCGGATTCAAAAACCAAGAAGCTACAAATGGAAAAGCGTCGTCGAATTAAAGAGATTCGTGATGAAATAGCAGTGCAACGGGATAATTCGATTAAAGAAATCACAAAATGGTTTCACAAGGATATCGAACGAAAGCAGATACTTCAGGTTAAATCGGACTTAAATGATGTCTGCATGGGGCTTGAGAGGTTTATTCAGTCTCTAGAAAAAGCGTTTCTCCAGCTTGATCAATTAGAACATGACATAAACGAAAGGTACTTGCTGCGGTCTATGGATATCGTGGCTTCAGATAAATATCAAAAACCAAAGTTTAAACGCATAGTCCGCCAACCCGGTTACGCTTGCTATTTCACCGTCACCAATTATTTTAAAGAGTCTGAGCTGCTCTCGTCGTTGCAGACAGTTTTGGGTGAGCGGGTTAGAGTGGTATACGAAAACTCGGTAGAAAAGATGCTTTCTCATATGTTGGGTCTTAGAAAAGATAGGGCTCGAGTCGAAGGTGAAAATGGAGAGTATTTCATTTTTGCTAAAGAAGAAGATCTTGGCCGGATTATTGGAAAGCAGGGACGCAATATTATGTTGGCTGCTGCTATTTGTAATATCAAGTTATCTGCAAAACCAATGCATGAAATGAGAGAGGTTTGTCATTAATGGAAGAGTTGAAGTTTAATCAGGCTAAACAAATGGTGTCGGCATTTATCGCTGATTTGTCTAAGAGAAATGAGTTAACTGAACTGGGCCTCAGTTTTCCGAATCAAGACGAGTATCAAAATTCAAAGCTAAATATCGCTTTTGTTGGCCAATATAGCTCTGGGAAATCCTCTCTAATTAAAGGATTAACAGGACTTGATGACATTCCCATTGGCTCAGGCGTGACAACCGATCAAGTGACTAAGTATGACTACAAAGATCTGGTTGTATGGGATACCCCTGGCATACTTGCTGGTGAAAGGGAGCAGCATGATGAAGCATCATTTACAGCGATGGATCAAGCGGATTTGTTGGTTTACGTGATTACAAATGAACTGTTTGACGATGTTGTTGGGGCTGCATTTAGAGATCTATGTTTTACAAAAGGAAGAGAAAAAGAAATTCTTCTGGTAGTAAATAAATCTCAACGCGATTCAGGTACTGTGGAGACCAAATTAAATGGGATTGCTGAGGTTTTAGAACCCAGAATACCGGAAGACTTTCCTATTGTATTTGTTGATGCAGAGTCATATTTCGAGTCATTGGAAGAAGAGGATGAAGAAGATAGAGCAGAGTTAATGGCTCTATCCAACTTTAGCGGCTTTATCGAAGCTATTGACAAATTTTCCCAAGAGCGAGGTTTGCTAGGCAAGGTGACTACACCGTTAGCCGCTATACACACTCAGTTAGAAGATTTACTAGGCAAGTTGGCCGCTGAAGATCCGACACAGGAAGCACTGTTTGAACTGCTTCAGCAAAAGATGAGGATATTAAAGTCTAGTCAAAAGCAGCTTCAAGAGCAGTTTGATGGCAATTTAGCTGAAATGGAGCAAAATATTCTACTTATTGGTGATGAGCTGGCGGAGTCAGTGGATGATGACCTCAACGAGGCGGATTTTAAACAAAAACAGCTGCGCTCTGCAGATGATGTTCTTGCTCAAGTTAAACAAACCCAGCTGAAACTTGAGAAAATCGTCGATTCAGCTTTAAGTACTCTTGAATCTGAACTGCAAGAGCTGGATACAAGCCCGCTAGCAGAGTCACTCAAAGCCGCTTTGAGCGATCATTTTCAAGCTACAGATCAACTTAATGCTAATGCAGATATTGATATTGAAACGCATAATATCGGCGATAAATATGAGAGTTCGGTAAAAACACAGCAGACTCTTAAGTCTGCAGAGAAAGGATTCTCATGGTTATCAAATCAGATTTGCCTGCAAAAAGTAAAAATGTCGCTCACAGTAAACGGAAAGACTTAAGCGGATAATTTCATGATGTGAGCACAAAATTATTCCCGGC
>NZ_BDFE01000006.1 GCF_001748225.1 Desulfoplanes formicivorans | reverse complement strand
GCAAACAGCAAGCATGACATGAACCATCACGATCGGGAATCGATACATTATATCCCGTTATTTCAAATCCTTGATCGCACATGACCCGGGGCTTTACCCCGCCAGCGCGTCAAGAGATGGGTCTTTTATGCCTGAAGGTTGCGACTGTCAAAGCTTTTGTCAAAACAAAGCTGATGATGCATAAGTAGCCGATATTATGATGGTTCTTTTCCAAGCTGATCCGACTTGGTGTTGTGCTCCGTATCCGGACTACCTCTTGTATTGCCAAACCCTGCATTCTCCACCTAAAGTGGCTTTTTCCTACGTCAAAATCAGCCGGTTCGGTTTTCCCGACCCCGGTTTCCCCCTTCAACCTGACAATCCAGCCAATAGCATATGCACTGGAACCTCGCCGACATTCTCGACCTCGAATACTTTCTGCGCATGGACGCCGACCAGGACGCAACCCGGTTAAGCAAACGCGACCGAACGATTTTCCTGACAGCGTACAAGGACCAGGAGGCTTTGCACCTCCACACGCCCGAGGACAAGCAACAAGCCCTGTTCACCTGGCTTGGCCATCGAAAGGACCAGGCCCGGGAAAAATCTCAAATCCTTTTTCCCGGACAACTGATTACAGGTACATTGGGCACCGTTGCCCTGTGCCTTGCCTTCTTTGGTCTCTGTGCTGGCGCGTCCATGGCTCTTGCCCTGCTGACCTACACGGGCAAGGCGCCCATCAATATCTTCAATTATCTGCTCGTGCTGATCCTTCCCCAGATCCTGCTGCTACTGGTCCTTGTCGTGGTTTTTGGCTTACGCCAGGTAACCCGCTTTCCCGCCAGCCCCTCTCCCATGCTCGGACTGCTGGGCAGAGCAACCAGTGGTCTGGCCAGACGTTTTGCCTCACGCGTTCTCACAACCCTGTCATCCGCTGACCGCACTGCCTTTCTTGCCACCCTGGGATCAGCTGGTTCCTGGAAACAGACCTATGGCCGTCTTTTTTTCTGGCCGCTGTTCTCCCTGGCCCAGGTCGTTGGCGTCATGTTCAACCTGGGAGCATTGGGAGCGACCCTGATCAGGGTCATGGGATCAGATCTGGCTTTTGGCTGGCAATCAACCCTCAGGATCAGTGGACAGGCCGTGCATGACTTCGTGGCTGCCATTGCCCTGCCCTGGTCCTGGTTTGTGCCTCAGGGCATAGCATACCCCAGTCTGGAACAGATCGCCGGGAGCAAGATGATCCTCAAGGAGGGAATGTACCACCTGGCCACGCCGGACCTGGTTTCCTGGTGGCCGTTTCTGTGCCTTGCCCTGATCTGTTATGGTCTTCTTCCCCGGGTTCTCCTCCTGGGTCTGTCCAGGTATGCCGGAAACAGGGTGGTTCGTGAGCATCCCTTTTCCTCTCCGGACATTGATCGGCTTCTCTTCAGGATGACAACTCCTTTGGTGGAAACAACTCCTCGAGATTTCAAACAAACGACCACCCAGCAGATTGCAGCCCCCTCTTTGCAGCCTGCGCCGGTGGTCCCTTTACCCCGGGATTCCAAGCAGGAGGTCCTTACGGTTCTTGTGCCCGAAGAGCTCGCAGACCAGTGCCCGTTCGAGCAGCTGTACCAGGCCATCCTCCAGGGCACGGGCATCAGTCCTTCCAGCCACGTACTGCTTGATCCCTATGAGCAGGATACGCTTCTTACCCGGCTCCGCAACATGACCTGGCACGAAAATCGGGCCAGAGTGGTCATCCTGCAGGAGGCATGGCAACCGCCCATACGCGAACTCCTTGATTTTGTGACCACGTTGAGCGCGTTGTTCGATCATCCAGCCATGATCACCATCGCCCTCATCGGCAAACCCGCCTCCGAGACAATCTTGACCCCGCCGGACGACGTGAACGCAAAGGTGTGGCAGGATCTGGTCGCCCGCCTCGCCAATCCGACCATTGAGGTCATCAAACTGAGGACAGCCCATGCCTCTTGATATCCCTGAATTCGCCATTATCGGTCACCCCAACGAGGGAAAATCTTCGGTAGTTTCCACCCTGGCCGAAGACGATACGGTTCCCGTGAGCCGGATTCCCGGAGAAACCACCACAAGCCGGGTATACCCCGTGAGCATCGACGGCAGGGAAGTCATCCGGTTCATTGACACTCCCGGATTCCAGAACCCCAAAAAAACCCTGGACTGGCTGCGCGCCTACACGGGCCCGCCCCATGCCATCCTGCATGCCTTTTACCAGGCCCACGTGTCCCTTGCCGAATTCAGGGATGAATGTGAGCTTTTTTTGCCCATCCTGGATAAAGGCGGAATCATTTATGTGGTGGATGGTTCCCGTCCCATGCGTCGGGTAGACAAGATGGAAATGGACATTCTCAGACTCACGGGAAGGCCCCGCATGGCCATAATCAATTGCAAGGATGATGATTTTCGCTATCTGGATGACTGGAAAAGCCAATTCAATCGTCATTTCAACCTGACCAGGATCTTTAATGCCCACAAGGCCACCTACAGCGAGCGCATTGCCTTGCTTGAAAACCTGAAATCCATTGACCAGGACTGGGAACAGGCATTGAGTCTGGTGGTCACAAGTTTCAAAAAAGACTGGGCACAGCGCAATGCCCTCACAGCAGCAACCATCTGTGAACTGATCAAAGAGTGCGCCACCTACACGACCCATACAACGTGCCGTTCAAAAGCCAGAATCCCCGAAATCAAGGAACAACTCCTCTCCCGATTGCAACATCACCTGACAACGGCTGAAACACGATGTCATCAACGGATCAAGCGCCTTTTCAAGCACAATATCTTCAACTACACCCTGCCCGATCAATCCATCCTTCATGAAGATCTTTTTGACCAGAGCACATGGCATGTTCTGGGACTGAAACCCAAACAACTGGCAACGGCTGCAGCCGTCACCGGAGGCAGCATTGGTGCTGCCGTGGATCTTGCAGCAGCCGGGCTGACCTTTGGCATTTTCACGGCCCTTGGCAGTGCCCTTGCAGCCGGATATGTGCTTTGGGACGGAGAACGATTTGCCAAAACCAAGGTCAAGGGCATTGGCCTTGGAGGCTACCAGGTCCACATGGGCCCGGTGGATAACGTGCAGCTCCTGTATATCATGCTGGACCGCGCCCTGCTCTACTACACCCATGTGATCAACTGGGCCCATGCCTTGCGAGACAGTCCCGGCGTGCAAAAAATCGCATCAGGAACCAGGGTGGGATTTTCCAGCACATGGGACAACGAAAAGCGCGGGATTTGCAATGCCTATTTTGCAGCCATCAGACAGGGCAGGGAGAGACAGGAGCCAGAACTTGCATTTCGCAAGATGCTGGAAAACGAACTGGCCCGGATTTCGGAATCGGAACATGACGCATGACAGGCAGCAGATCACCCCAAAACAGTACCGAACTTTACAAAAGGTGAAGCTTATCCCGGATGAAATGGATCTGCCGTACCTACACAATACAAGAGGCCAGGCACTAAATGCCTGGCCTCTTGTATTGAACTCGTCTCAACCATGTTTACAGATCCCTGTTGGGGAAACTCACCATACCTTCAGAACAAACGGTGGAACCAAGTAGAAACAAGGACATGGTCTCAAAAAAGCATTTAACATCCGAACAAGGATTGCAATCTTATCAAAAATGCACATTTCTGCCCAGCAAAGACATTCTTCTCAACTCATCATGGGCAAACATTTCATTATCAACGTATAATTCTTTGTTAAACATCGCCGCGTGACCGCCGATGTGAAATAATTCGTGCTTTTTAAGCATAAAATTCTTGCATGTATAACCTAACAGATTAACATCATGGAACCATCGACAAGCAATATCCAACAGATAATCCCCGCAGGAACCATAGGCACCAAAAGGGTATGCAGTTCCATAAGGCATTGTAACATCTTTATATTGTTTCAGATCAATAAGGCATGAAAACTCATTCACTCGACAGCAGGGCAATGGCCAAGGCTGAGATCTATATTCGTCACAAAAATCTTTGAGATGATACATAAAACCTTTCCAGCCATGGGGTGGAATGGCTTCATGGTACAGGGCTCGTAACTCTTCTATGCTTGGACGATAGTTTAGATACCGGTTGCCGTCACATATATCAGCCCAAAAGGCAGGACAATTGTGACACATGCCAATTTTTCCAATCGCTATATGGCTTCCAATATAAGCTAAATACTTTCCGATGACATCTACATAATGAACAACATCATTATGCATAATATAGATATATCCTGCATCAGAGTTCTCAATGCCATATTGATAGCGCAATCCAAGGCGGACTTCTTCTTTAGCGAATTCATTTGGATCTACAGCATAAACCCAAAACCAATTTTTTGGAGAATAAAATACGATTCTCTTCCTTACATAAAAAAGAAGCTCTTTTAATAGACAAATCTGATTTTTTTTATTTTCTTTTTCCAGTATTATATATACTTTTCTAATATGCTTCCAAGAATACTTAAATAGAGAAAGGATACTTAAAGCTGTCTGATATGGTTTTCCAAAAACGTTAATGACTACATCAACTTTTTTATCCATCCATATACCCGGTACCTTCAAAGAGTGTGAAAAGAATTTAGTCGCAGTGAACACTCGTTATTAACAAATCAACAATGCGGACAATACGAATCAGAGCAGATAACACGGGTTCATGCTCTGATTCGTATTCTCGAGATAAATCCCCCTAAAATTCAAGATGATTCACGGTGCGGGGAAAGGAAATCACATCACGGATATTGCTCACCCCGGTGATGAGCATGAGTAAGCGCTCGAATCCCATGCCAAATCCCGCGTGGGGAACGGTTCCGAAATGACGCAGATCCCGGTACCACCAGTATTCGTCCATGTTCAGGCCCAGTTCCTTGATGCGCATGTCAAGCACGTCCAAACGTTCTTCACGCTGGGAACCCCCAATGAGCTCGCCGATGCGGGGCACCAGGATATCCACGGCCGCGACCGTACGGTTGTCATCGTTAAGGCGCATGTAAAATGCCTTGATTTCCTTGGGGTAATCATACACGGCCACGGGTTTTTTGAAATGCTTTTCCGTAAGGTACCGTTCATGCTCGGTTTGCAGATCCAGACCGAACTCAACGGGATATTCGAACTTGGCTTTGGCCTTTTTCAAAATCTCAATGGCTTCACCATAGGGAAGACGCACAAAATCGTTATCAACAATATTATCCAGAGTGGCAAACAGACTCTTGTCCACGAACCGGCCGAAAATTTCCAGATCATCCCGGCAATGTTCCCGCACGTGATTGATGAGATATTTGGTGCACTCCTCCCCGAGATCCATATCATCGTTCAAATCGGCAAAAGCCATTTCCGGTTCCAGCATCCAGAACTCGGCCGCATGCCGGGGGGTGTTGGAATTTTCCGCCCGAAAAGTCGGGCCAAAGGTATACACATCACCCAGGGCCGTGGCCATGTTCTCGGCAGACAGCTGGCCGGAAACCGTCAGTGATGCCCGTTTTCCGAAAAAATCCTGGCTGAAATCGACCTTGCCTTCCTGCATGGGGATATTGTCGAAATCAAACCCGCTCACAGTGAACATCTCCCCGGCTCCCTCACAATCCGATCCGGTGATCACGGGTGAATGGATGTAAAAAAAGTCCTTGTCCCTGAAATAGGTGTGAATGGCATAGGAAAGTTCCGAGCGGATGCGGGTGATGGCCCCGTATTTGTTGGTCCGGGGACGCAAATGCGCAATGGTGCGCAAAAATTCATCCGAATGACGTTTTTTCTGCAACGGAAATGTCTCGGGATCGGCAAAACCGATCAGTTCAATGGACTGGGCCCGTACCTCCCACTTCTGTCCCTTGCCCGGAGACTCCACCAGTGAGCCCTCAACCTTGACCGATGCCCCGGTGTTGATATCCGGCAGGGTTTCAAACCCGGGGATACCTTCGTCAATGATCACCTGAATATTTTTCAGGCACGAGCCGTCATTGAGCTCCAAAAAGGAAAAACCCTTGGCATCCCTTTTGGTCCGCACCCATCCACACAGGGTCATATGGTCCATGCCGCTCTCGGCCTCAAGGGCCTGGCGCACCCGTGTTCTGTTCATGATCCTACTCCTTACGATAGGGTTCTCTTGTATCCACATCCCGAAATGCTGCGCATTTCAGACTTTTTTCCACGATCAGCCCCAATTGGGCAGACGGACATGAAGCTTTGCCCTGCACCGAATGCCACGCGTTTCCCTAGCCTTGGGTCCTGTCAAATTCAAGAACAAACATGGTTGTCAGGGCAAAAAACGGGCACCAGCCAACGACCCAAACGGCCAGGAACGCACTGGGAGGATCCCTTGCATCCATCCAGATCCCTTGCAGGATCAAAGCATGTTCAACGGGTCAAGATCATAGGTAAAACGCAAATGACGGTCCCGGCCGAAGTGGTGATCCACGGCCGCAAAAAGCTGTCTGATGGCCGGCCAATTGGCGGCCTTGATCAGACATTGGAACCTGAGACGGCCTCGCAGAACCTGCAGGGGAGCAGGTGCAGGTCCGAGAACACGCAATCCGAGGCGGGATGCCTGGTTTCTGATGACCTCGCTGACCTCCTGTAAACGATCACTCCCCTCCTTCCACTCCAGAGGATAACTGACCCGCAGCAAGCCCAGTTTGACAAAGGGCGGATAACCGAACCGCTTGCGCAGCTGGATCTCCTGATCAAAAAACCCGGTGTAGTCGTTGTTTTTGATGAATCCCCAGCAATGGTGTTCCGGATTGCGGGTCTGTATGAGCACCTTGCCCGGCTTTTCCCCCCGCCCGGCCCGGCCTGCCACCTGAACCAGAAGCTGAAAGGTCCGCTCCGTGGCCCGGTAATCCGGGAGATTGAGTCCCAGATCCCCGTCAACAACCACAACCAGGGTCACCCCGGGAAAATGATGCCCCTTGCTGAGCATCTGGGTGCCCACAAGGACCTGTTGCTGCCCCTTGGCAAATGCTTCGAGAATCTGCTCCATCTGTCCCTGACGTCTTGAAGAATCCCGGTCAAGACGGGCGATCCCGGTGCCCTGGGGGAGGGATTTGATCAGAAATTCTTCCAGCTTTTCCGTGCCCGCGCCCACAGGTTGAAAAATCGATCCGCCACAATGATCGCAAATCATGGGAAAGGGTCTGGTGAACCCGCAATAATGGCAGACCATGCGGTTCACATCCTTGTGATAAGTCAGGCTGATCTTGCAATGGGAACATTGGGCAGGCTCTCCGCAGTCTTCGCAATACAGGACCGGTGCATACCCCCTGCGGTTGTGCATGATGATGATCTGGTCCCCGGCAGCCAGAGCCTTGTTCAGTTCCTCAAGACAGGGCGCGGCAAAGGGACCGGCATGGGCCGGAAACGCCTTGAGATCGACCAGTCGGATTTCCGGCAAGGTTGTCCGACCGATCCGGCTGGTCATGGAAACAACGCCGATATCCTCTTCCCTGGCCGCATAAAAGGTCTTCATGTCCGGCGTTGCCGAGCCAAGAACAAGCAGGCCGTTGGATCGTTGGACCCGATAATACCCCACCTCCTTGGCATGATAGACCAACCGCTCATCCTGCTTGAAGGAGCCGTCATGTTCCTCGTCAAGGATGATCAGCCCCGGATCGGGCCCGGGAAGAAACAGGGCCGAACGGGTTCCCACCACAAGGAGGGGAGCAGCGTCTTCGGCCATCCGGGCAAAGGTGGCTTCGCGGGTCTGGGCAGCCTGATACCCATGATACAACAAGACCTCTCCATCCGGGAAAAATCCCTTGGCCTCGGCAAAAAGTTGCAGGGCAATGGCCACTTCCGGCGCCAGAAGCAAAACCCGTTGGCCACGTTCCAGACAAACGCGGGCCAACTCCAGATACACCCGGGTCTTGCCACTCCCTGTGACCCCGTGGACCAGACAGGTGGCCGGAGCAGGTTTGTGCAACAGCCTTGTCAGGGTTTCAAGACCTTGCTGCTGCTCGGACGAAAGAGGGAATGCGTCCGTACATGCCCGAGGAGGTGGCGGTTCAGGCTCGTACGGAGCCGACCGCACGCCAACCAATCCCTTGGCGGCCAGGGATTCAAGTATCTTGGTACTGACACCCGGAACATGTTTGCGGACCTGTGACCAGGAGGCACCGCGATTTTCCCAGAGATAATGGAGAATATCCCATTGGCGCATGGCATTGGGCCGGATCGGCCAGGGCGGATCCTGAACCACGTAGCAGTATTTTTCCGCTCTGGGCGCAGCATACTTTCGGATCATGGTCCCGGCGAGCCACTTGTCGGCAAGCCCCTTGCGGGCTGATGCATCCAGATGGGCAAGGGCAGAAATGGTAAGCTGCGTGCCGGCATGCCTGTCCAGGAATACGGGCTTGGCATCCTTGAGAAAGCGGGGAAGGACATTGGCCAGAACACGCCCGGGGAGTTGGGATTGTCTTAAGGCCAGATCCTGAAGGAGGGCCATGTATTTTTCGTCCAGACAATCCCGGGAACAGGCAGGCCAAAGGACCGTACGCACGCGGAACCCAGATGGTTCGACCCTGGAAGGACCGAGCAGAACTCCGATCCGATACCCTTTGCCCATGGGCACAACCACCACGAGGCCGGCATGCCAGAACGAGGTCGGAAAACAGTCGGGCAGCTCATAGGTCAGCGTTGCAAACGGTGCACTGATGATGGCCACATCCCAGCAGGCAGATTTCATGGGAGCAATCAATCAGCAGCCTGATGACCGGGAAAAGTCCCCTGCCAAAGGGAAAACAAGGGAGAAGATGTCGGATACAGGGCTGTGCCCCGAAATTGGCGATCCATGGCAGACGCGGAAAACAGGCCATCATTGAGGTTTATATTCACCCCGTTCCAGCGAATATGCATTTCCAGGGGGTGTTGACCGTCAACAGCACGCCACATGGTGTGGGGAAGCCAGAAATTGCCGAGTCTCGACCATGCATCCCAGATGAGATCATAACGCACACCCTCTTTGTGCCACATGGCCCGCACGGGGACATGACGTTCCTTGTCCATCCAAAGCTGGGAAGCGTGCATCTGTCCGTCCTCCGCGCCCACAACAAGACAGGGACGATCAATGAGAAACTGGTAGGACATGATGGCGGGATCAATGCCCATGTCCAGCCATCTTCGAAAAGAAAACTGCCAAACCACAAGACCGGGCAGAGGTATCCGCCCGTTGGGAGGAAACACTCTGGTAACGGAATCCCTTGTGCCCAGAGCCGCCCCCACAAGCCGGGGACGTCCCTGAACGGTTTCCACGAACTCCTGGCGCCACAGGTTGCCTTTCACCCAAAGATTGCAGGATACATCAGGATACTTAGGGAACGAAAGAATGGCCTGAAAAGAAGACAAGGGGTGCGTTTCCTTTTCAAGGCTGGCAGCCAGCTCGCCGGGTTCCGGAAAAAAGGCAAAACAGCTGGAGGCCATGGTCATACAACCAAGCACCAGCAATGCTATTGTCAAATGGCCCACGACTTTCATGCAAGACTCCCTGTGCATGGAAACGAAAAAAAGACGATGGTTTCCGGACGATACGCCCGGAAACCATCGTGCCATACGCATACTGCCGCGCGATCAGGACTTGGGTAGCATGGAACGCAGATTTTCGATCAGTTCACCACGCAGCCCCTTGTCCTGAAGGGCAAAATAGATGTTGGCCGAAAGATAATCCACCCAATCTCCCGTATCAAAGCGCTTGCCCTTGAGTTTGACTGCCAGCAGCCTGTTTTCCTTGGCCAGCAGCTGCATGGCGTCGGTAAGCTGAATCTCTCCCCCTTTGCCAGGGGCCAGATTCTCAAGGTGATCAAAAATCTCAGGAGTGAGCACATAGCGTCCGATCATGGCCAGTCTTGAAGGGGCCTCGTCAGGATGAGGTTTTTCCATCATACCGCGCACCCGGAACATGCCGGGAGCAAATTCCTCGGCCTGGAGAATCCCGTATCTGTCGACCTTTTCCCTGGGCACTTCAACCACCCCGACCACGGGCATGTTTTCGGAACGGGCCACCTCCATGAGCTGCTTGATACCGGGATCACGGTCAAAGAGCAGATCATCGCCGACCATAACAGCAAAGGGCTCGTCCTTGATGACTTCCCGGGCGCAAAGGACCGCATGGCCCAGACCGAGCTGTTTCTTTTGACGAACGGAAATGATGTTGACCATCTCGGCCACCTTGCGGACCTCGGCGAGCATGCTCTCGTTGCCAATACGCTTGAGCAGGGCTTCCAGGGCCAGGTTGTAGTCGAAATGGTCTTCGATAATCCGTTTGTTCTGGTTGTTGACGAAAACCACATCCGTGAGACCGGCCTGCATGGCCTCCTCCACCACGTATTGAACCGTCGGCTTTTTGTATACCGGGAGCATTTCCTTGGGAACGTTCTTGGTGGCCGGCAATGACCGGGTGCCCCATCCGGCAACAGGAACAACGACTTTACGGATTTTCATTTGGTATTTCTCCTTTCATGTACGAGAGCAGGTGATCACCCCAAAGCATGAGGGCCACGTGCCAATGAGAATTCGATCATTCAAGGCCACGTTCCACTTCGTGGGCCAGGGTTTGCGTCAAGGCCTCCACCAGGTCTTGATCCTCTCCCTCGACCATGACCCGGGCCACGGGCTCGGTCCCGGAATATCGGAGAAGAACCCGGCCACGGCCCTTGAGTTTGGCCTCGGCATCCTTGACCGCTTGCTGGATGGCAGGGACCTGGTCAAAGGGGACTTTTCGTTCCACATGGACATTGACCAGTTTCTGGGGAAAGGGATGCAAAAGCTCAGCCAATTCCGAAAGAGGCTTGTCGCGTTCCCGCATGATGCGCAAAAGCTGCAGGGCGGCCAGGATGCCATCCCCGGTGGTGCTGTGATTCAGAAAGATGATATGCCCGGATTGTTCCCCTCCAAGGGTCAAACCCTGTTGCCGCATGGTCTCCACTACATACCGGTCACCCACAGGCGTTCGGACGAGACGGCCTCCCTTTTCCTGCATGAACACCTCAAGGGCCATGTTGCTCATGACCGTGGCCGCAAGGGTATTGCCCGGAAGAACACCGCGTTCCATCAGGTCCATGGCACAAATGGCCATAATCTGATCGCCATCCAGGATTTTCCCGTTTTCATCCACCACGATGAGCCTGTCGCCGTCGCCATCCAGGGCCAGACCGATATCGGCTCCGGTTTCAAGGACCTTGGCCGCTGCTACGCCGGGATACAGGGAACCACATTTACGGTTGATGTTCAACCCATCGGGTTCATTGCCCAATTTGAAAACCTTGGCCCCAAGTTCCTCGAAAATGAGCGGAGCGACCTTGTAGGTGGCACCATTGGCACAATCCAGAACAATCCGTATACCATCCAATGTCAATTGGGAGGGAAAGCTGTTTTTCAGATAAACAATATAACGACCCGGACTGTCTTCGAGCTTGGCGGCCCTGCCAACCGCTTCGGGCAAGGGAATATCCCATTTCATGTCCGGATTCATGACCATTGCGGTAATTTCATCTTCCACATGATCCGGCAGCTTGAATCCGTTTTTGTCGAAAAACTTGATTCCGTTATCCATGAAGGGGTTGTGCGACGCGGATATGACCACTCCCAGATTGGCGCGCATGTTCTTGGTCAAAAAGGAGATGGCAGGAGTGGGCATGGGACCGACCATGAACACATCCATGCCTGCGGCGCAAAACCCCGAAGTGAGAGCTGATTCAAAAACATACCCTGAAAGCCGGGTATCCTTGCCGATGAGCACCCGATGCCTGCGGTGCCCCTTGCGAAAATACTGACCCGCTGCCAAACCGAGCCGCAAAACCAGCTCGGGCTGCATGGGAAAAATATTGGCCTGTCCTCTCAGGCCGTCCGTTCCAAAAAGACGTTTGGTCATTCGAGCTCCTTAACCTGCTTCGTTTTCATCGTAACCGTCAGTTTGACTGGTTTTGCCTCGAGCAAAACCGTATCCTCCGGAAGAACTATCTTGTATGTATGCTCATGCGTTCCAGGAGTAAAAGGCGGAACAAGGGCGATTTGCGGTTTGATGGTTTCCCGCCAATTGTCCTGGCGCATCAGATACAGGGGGATGTCGAGTTTAAGCCGGACATGGGTAGGAGAAATGGACACATCAACGCCCTTGGGCGCGTCAATGATAACGGGACGTTTGACCCACATGCTCCTCGTTTTGGGACGCAATGTAAAAAAAGCCGTGACATCGGCCACATCGGTTTCCAATTCCTCTGGTATGTCCAGACCAATGGTCGTCTGCCAGGTTTTGGACATATCAGCCGGCAGGTCCACCTTCTTGGTCAGGACCTTTTCCATATCCGATATGACCGTACTCGCCCCTGTCAGGGTAACGGTTTCGGGTTGGGCAAACGTCCTTGCCATTTCAAAATCAACCGGCAGTTCCCCCTCCCAGGCGATCTCAACGGGGATGGTCCTGGAAACGATTCGATCCACTTCCAGCTCAAGACGGGGAGGGGATATTTCCATGACCTCCAGCGAGGTATTCAGAGGAATGTTTTTCTGGTTGAGCAAAATGGTGTTCGTGCCCAGACGCAGGGAATTCAAATTGGCCTTGTAGGCCAGATGCTGGGTATCCAGCCCCCGAATGATCCCGCTGGCACCGCGCACCCGAATCTGAATACGATTGCGCAGGCCACTGCGAATGACATAGTCATCGGGAAGATCCACGAATTCAAGAGGGATCTCGATCCAGGTATCCACCTTTTCGCTTCCGGAAACCAGATACCAGCAAAAAAAGGCCAAAAACAAAGACAACACACGGTATTGCCAATGTTTCTGCAGTTTATTTAGCCAATGCACTGACGAGAACCCTCTTGAGACGAACCTCTTCAAGGCTCGTGGTTATTTTACCACCAATGGCAACGGAAATGGTGCCACGCTCTTCGGAAACCACAACCGCCAGGGCATCGCTGTCCTCGGTGATGCCCATGGCTGCGCGGTGGCGCGTGCCCAGCGAAGCCCTGTGCTTGAGGCCTACCGCCAGGGGAAGAATGCACCCGGCCGCTGCAATCCGACCATTGCGAATGATCACGGCACCATCATGCAAGGGGGTATCCGGATAAAAAATGGTAAGCAGAAGATCCTTGGTGACAAGGGCACCGATTTCCACACCCCGTTCGACAATGTCCCCCAGAGGGGTGCTCCTTTCAATGACAACAAGCGCTCCGGTCTTGGATCGGCCCATTTCCAGCAGGGCGAGAACCAGCTCGTCGATAACTTCCTTGCCGACATGATCGCGCATCCAGAACCGCCCCGCACCCATGGCCGAAAGGGCTTTGCGAATGTCCTTTTGAAAAAGAATGATGACCACCAGAAAAATGGATCCAAGGAACTGACCCAAGAGCCAGTGCAGCGTGTAAAGCCCGAACACGCCGGAGCTGTAATAGACAATCAGGAGCAGAAAAAGCCCGTAAATCACCGAAACCGCACGGGTCCCCCGGATGAGCAGGATCAGCCTGTAAAAAATAAAGGCGACCAGCACGATATCAACAAGATCCTGCCAGGAGAATTGCAGATTGAGAGAATGCAAGAAATTAAACATGTAAGGACCCGTGAGGATGTGGAAAAAGTACAGGCATCAGCTCATGGCCTGCACAATGGCAAGGGTCTGTCGTGTGGCCTGAACCTCATGCACGCGATGGATGCCAACCCCCCTGGCAGCCAGAAGAGCCGTTGCCACCTGGGTTGCCCTGCTTCGCTCGTTCTTGGCCAAACCGAGCAGATCGCCCCAGAGGGACTTGTTGGACAGCCCCATATAGACAGGACGCCCCAGAACAACAAACCGTTCAATATGACGAAGAATGGCAAGATTGTGCTCAAGGTTCTTGCCAAAACCGATCCCCGGGTCAATGACAATCCGGTCCTCGGGAAGTCCTGAGCGCACCAGCTGGTTCATTTTCTTCTCAAAATAGTCCAGAAGCTCGCCCACCACATCGGAATAGGCAGGGCTTTCCTGCATGGTCCCCGGTGGTGCCGGGGTATGCATGAGAACATAGCCGGGTTTGTACTGAACCACAACATCCCTGAGCGCATTATCAAAAGAATATCCCGAAATGTCGTTGACAACGGCCACGCCTGCGTCCAACGCTTCCCGAGCCACTTCTGCCTTGTAGGTATCTATGGATATCACCAGCTCGGGCCTTGCTTCAAGAAGCTCCCGAACAACCGGAAGGACCCGATCCTTTTCGCGCCCGGCAGGCACGTACTGCGCACCCGGCCGCGTGCTTTCCCCCCCCACATCAATAATATCGGCTCCCTGGCCGTGCATGCTCAGACCGGCTTCCACGGCCGATCGCGTCGAGTCGTGTTTACCGCCGTCGAAAAAGGAATCCGGGGTAACATTGAGAATACCGGCCACGATAAAGGGGGCAGGGCCAACGACCCTGCCCCCTTTCACAGTCCATACGGTTTGCATACCCGAATGCGTCATGATCAGCTGTCATCCTCTTCCAGAGCAAAATCATCATTTCCCTTGGATTCGCGGGTATCGTCCTGCGCATCACCGCGGGTTGCCCTGGCAATAACCTCGGGAGAGGCCAGAGTCTTTCCTTCCATGATCAAATCAACTTCCTTGCCGGTCAGCGTCTCCCGCTCCAGCAGGGCTTCGGCCAAACGGTGCAGGGTGTCGAGATGCTCCTCAAGAAGTTCCTTGGCCTTGGCATGTCCCTGGGTGACAATCCGCTTGATCTCGGAGTCAATGATCTGCGCGGTCTGTTCACTGTAATTCTTGTGGGACATCATGTCTCGGCCAAGAAAGACCTCGCCTTCACCTTCGGTCATGGAGATGGGACCGAGTTTTTCGCTCATGCCCCATTCGCACACCATCTTTCTCGCGGTTTTGGTGGCCCGTTCAATATCATTGCCCGCGCCAGTGGTGACCTGGCCAAGAACGATTTCCTCGGCCACACGACCGGCCAGAAGGACTGCCATATTGTTTTGCAGATAGGTCTTGGAATAACCGTGACGATCATCCTCGGGAAGCTGCATGGTCACGCCCAGGGCCCGGCCGCGGGGAATGATGGACACCTTGTGAACCGGATCCGTACCAGGCAGCAGCCTGGCCACCAAGGTATGCCCGCCCTCGTGATAGGCAGTGGTCTTCTTTTCTTCGTCGCTCAGAATGAGGCTGCGGCGCTCCTTGCCCATGAGGACCTTGTCCTTGGCCTCTTCAAAATCGCGCATATACACCTGGTCCTGATCAAACTTGGCAGCGCCAAGGGCGGCCTCGTTGACAAGATTCTCCAGATCCGCTCCGGAAAACCCGGGTGTTCCCCGGGCCAGGACTTCAAGATCAACCTCGTCGGAAAGCGGCACGTTGCGGCTGTGTACCTCGAGAATACGCTTGCGCCCCTTGAGGTCCGGGCTGGGAACAACCACCTGTCGATCAAAACGACCCGGCCGGAGAAGCGCGGGATCAAGAACATCAGGGCGGTTGGTAGCCGCAATGAGGATGACGCCCTCATTGGACTCGAATCCGTCCATTTCCACGAGCAGGGCGTTCAGGGTCTGTTCCCGCTCATCGTGACCGCCGCCAAGACCAGCTCCACGCTGTCGGCCCACGGCATCAATCTCGTCAATGAAAATAAGGCAGGGGGCGTTCTTCTTCCCCTGGATGAACAGATCACGCACCCGGGCCGCACCAACACCGACAAACATTTCCACAAAATCCGAACCGGAAATGGAAAAAAAGGGAACGCCGGCCTCTCCGGCAACCGCTCTGGCCAGCAGGGTCTTGCCCGTGCCCGGAGGGCCTACCAGAAGAACACCCTTGGGGATTCGTCCACCCAGTCGGGTAAACTTTTTGGGATTACTCAAGAAGTCAACAACTTCGCTCAGCTCTTCCTTGGCTTCGTCCACTCCGGCCACATCCTCGAAAGTGACCTTGGTCTCTTCCTGGGTTACCATCTTGGCCCGGGATCGACCAAAGGACATGGCTTTGCCCCCGCCGCCCTGCATCTGCCGCATGAAAAAAATCCACACGCCAATAAGCAACAGCATGGGAAACCAGGAAACAAAAATAGTCATGTACCAGGGAGCTTCTTCCTGAGGCTGGGCCTCCACCTGGACATTGTTCTTGACCAGGGTATCCACAAGCTGGGGGTCGTCCGGCGCATACGTGGAAAACATCTGATCACTGATCAATCGTCCAGCGATCTTGGGACCCTGGATCTTGACGCTCATGACCTCGCCGCTTTTGACCTTGGCAAGAAATTCCGTGTAGGTCAGTTTGAATTTGGGCGCCTGCGGCTGGTTGAAAAGATTGAACAGGACAACCATAACCAGCGATATTGCGGCCCAGAGCAAAAGATTCTTGGAAAAACTGTTCAAGCTTCACTCCTTCTTGGAACCTGTGAGATGACAAGCCATTCTGCCATTTCCTGCGGCAAAGCCTGACGTTCTCATGAAAACATGTCGTTCAATGACGGCCTCGGACCTGACAAGCATGCTCGCCCCATATGGCCGGGAGGGACATCGGCATCCATCGAAAACAATGATGTACATATCATAAATTCAGGACAGGGACCAGCCCTCAAGGCACCATGAATTTTATGAACGGGGCACAGGGCGTATTTATTAAGGTTCCAAATTGAAAAGGCAAGCAAAATTTCCGGACCGGAAAAACCGGTCAAGGCCCAATTCTCTCCTTGAAAAACGTATAACATCCTGCTAGTGAACTCTCCTTCATGAACGGGGAAGCGTTTCGTCACCGGTGTGGCGCCTGGACTTCAAATCCAGTGGACGGTCGAGAGGTCGTCGGTAGGTTCGACTCCTATACGCTTCCGCCATAACGAGCTCAAAGCCCGGTCATCCGGGCTTTTTTTGTCCCCTTGTTCAAGCGGTTCATCCCGCATGTTTCACCGGCCGGAGGCAGGTCATGTCTTGCAATGCCCCTTCAGTCTCCTACACCGTACGTGTCAGTTCCCGAGCCAGGCATGTGCGATTGAGCATAACCTCCAGCAAGGGGCTTGAAGTCATCGTGCCCAGGGGATTTGACCAGCATCGTATTCCGGCTATTCTTCGCGCCAAGAAAGACTGGATTGCCAAGCACCTTGAACGATCCCATCCCTGGCAAGGAAAAATTCCCACGGATATCCTTCCGGACGACATCCTTTTCAGGGCCATTGGCCAACATTGGACGGTTCGCCATGTCCCGGCCAGGGATCTGTCCTGCACCATCAGCGAAACAGGCAAACGGGAACTCAGCCTGAGCGGACCGGACAGACATGTGCCGGCCATGTTAGCCCTTTTGGAAAGATGGCTCATCCTGCAGGGCAAAATCCACCTTCCCCCGTGGCTGGAACAGATGCGCCAGAAACACGGATTGCCCCGGTTTTCCCGCGTTCAGGTCAGAAATCAAAAAACCCGATGGGGAAGCTGTTCGGCAAAGGGAACCATAAGTCTTAATGCCAAGCTTCTCTTCATCGCCCCCGAACTGGTTGAGTACATTCTGATCCACGAGCTCTGCCATCTGGTCCACCTCGATCATTCCCCCTCCTTCTGGAACACGGTGAACCACCACATGACGGATTTTCGCACACACGAATCCCAGCTCAAACAGGCATGGATCCATGTTCCCGCCTGGGCGGGGATGTAACCGTCTCCCTTGCAGGCCAGGTACCCGGGGCATGCATCAACGCGGCATGACCTGCCCGAGACGCCGATCTCCTGCAAATCTGGCATGAGCAATGCTTGACCATAGGTATCATGACGCTTAATGAGTCCGGCCTGGGAAACCCGGATCAGCCAGGCACGCAACAAAGAGCAGAATGTCGAAAGACAGCACCCTGATCCCGAAAGCATACCGCGTATTGCTTCGGGGCAACGCGCGCCGCATCCGTCGCAAGAAACCACTCCCCGTCACATGTTGACCTGTATCTTGACAACAAGGGCTGACATATCGAGGACACGGCATTATAGAGAAGAGATGACCGTGCAAGGGTCTCCAGCAAGACGTAACGGACCTCACACACATCGCATACGGGTCCACCCGACACTCTCCCAGAGGGTAAACCCATAAAGACCGAACCAACCATGCAGACAGAAACCACCTTTGCTTTCCTTCTCGAGGCCATGAGCCCTTGCACGGAAACTTTTTTTTCCCGCAGTTATACCTACGATCAATCCGGAATCTGTCTTGATGACCCGGTAGGGCTCATCGGCCAGATGGAAAAATGCCGCAAAACCATGCTTGAGGCCGTTGTCTGGGCCAACGGCAAATACATTGGCGGAACCTGGTTCGACGTGACCCATCAAAAATGGACGGCCGAGCTTTTCGACATGACCTGGAACACCGCGACCGACTGTCCTCAACCGGTTCGTCTGTTTGCCGATCATTTTCAAAAAATGACGTAAATTCCAGGCCATGGGGAAGCACCGCCCGTGGACCCGATACGTCCGGGCGCCCACCATGCAACCGCGCCAGCAACACAGCAACGGCCTTGCTTGACAGCACAGGCGGCTATTAAAACCAGCTGGATACATATCCATTATTTTTTCAAAAATATCAGCCTATTGCTTCAAGCAGTCACGATTTTCATTTTTTCCCAAAAAAAAGCTTGCATTTTCATTTCATCGCATATAGACACCGTTTTCACTTTTGGCGAGGTAGCTCAGGTGGTTAGAGCATGCGGCTCATATCCGCAGTGTCGGAGGTTCAAGTCCTCTCCTCGCTACCAAAAAAATCAAACCCCTTGTTCGCAAGGGGTTTTTTTTATCCCTGACAGCAGGTTTTCACGATTTGCTCCTGCCTTGAGCGCCTTGTGCCGCGCCATGTCCACAGCCTGGCCGGTCGGGCCGGAAGACCGGTATTTCTCTTTTGACCCTGCGTGCGCTCTATGGCAAGGAGTCGTTCCTGCCAGGCGAAGACACGTCAAGGGTGAAGTCTTCGTACAACGCCAAGCACCGGGGATATACCATGATCACGGAAAAGACGCTCAGGGAATTTCAGGAATACATGCAGTCGGGAAGGATGGCCGAAGATTTCGAGTATGCGGGCGAGGAACGCAGAATGGAAATGCTTGATCTGCTCGAACAGTTCATGGACGTGGCCGAAATTGCCGATGAAACAGCCACCAAACTCATTTTCAAGAATTCGCAGCTCGGGGAAATGTTCGGAACAGGCCCCCGATAACCCGGGCCGATCACCGGGCAAACATCCAGAATGATCGCTGATCGGTCCCTACCGGGTAGGATGTCGCCCTTTTGAGTTCCCAGCCCGTGGGGATCTGGGTCGGTTCAGGCGTGTTCGCCATGACCAGGCACACCCCGTCTTCCTGAAGAAGGGGCCCGGCAATGTCCAGAAACCTTCGCCAGGGGCAAAAGGCCCGGCTGAGAACCAGCCGGGCGGGCAGATCGTTTGGCGGCAGATTCTCGACCCGACACGAAGCGACCCGGGTACGGGCCAGTGCCATGGTCCTGATGGCCGTCTGCATGAACATGGCCCGCTTGTGGCGCGGTTCCACCAGGACATAGTCCCCTTTGCCCCAGAAAATCCGCAGGGGAATGCCCGGCAGACCGGCGCCCGCACCAAGATCCAAAATCCGATCGTCATCCCCGAGATCCAGGTCACCCAGAAAATCGCCCAGATTCCAGCTGTCGATCACAAGAGTTGTCAGCATGGTCTGCCAGTCTCTCGGTCCAACCAGGTTCATCTTGCGATTCCATTTTTCCAGCAGTTGCAGATACGTGGTCACGAGACCGGCTTGTTGAACGGAAAGGTTTCGGCCGCAATCCAGGGCCAGATCCATGACGGCGTCTTGTGACAGGGATAAAGACATGACATATCCTTGTTAATGGGCTGATGTATACATCCTGCTCCAGGAAAAAGGACCAGGGACATTGACAATGACTTGCAACAAGGGCTGTCTCACCTTCAGACCCCCTTGCCGACGATCCGGGCCCATGCTGGCCGAACCAAGGCAACCACAAGGATCACAAGGACGATTGAGCCCATGCGCCGCTTTTTTTCTTCCTTTACGTCCCGGAAAGGTCCGGGTAAAAGGCCGAAGGCTCACCACACGGGAGGAGAACCATCATGACCACAACCAATCCCCTGACCGCCATTCTTTTTCCCGGACAGGGATCGCAATGCCCCGGCATGGGACGGGATCTGGCCGAATACTGGTCGGATGCCATGGAGCTCTGGGTCCGGGCGGAAAAGATATCCGGCTTTGCCCTGCGCGAAATTTACTGGGACAACGATGTCCAGGCCATGGCGCAGACCGCCTATTTGCAACCGGCCCTGACCGTTGTCAACGCGGCACTCTGGGGCTTTGTGAAAAGCAGACTTTCCCCTGCCTGCGCTGCAGGGCACAGTCTTGGCGAGTTCTCGGCCCTGTTCGCATCCGGGGTCCTGTCCATCAACGACACCCTTGACCTGGTCTGCCTGCGGGGTCGCCTCATGGCCGAAGCGAGCAAGAACTCCGAAGGCAAGATGGCCGCCATCCTCAAACTTTCCCGTGAAACTGTGGAAACCCTGGTGGAGGATGTCAGAAAATCCCTTGATCAAGAAATCCTCATTGCCAATTACAACACACCCGTCCAGTTTGTCATAAGCGGAACCCAGAGCGCGGTCAGCCAAGTGGCCTCCCTGGCCAAACAAGCCAAGGGACGGGCCGTGCTTCTTCCCGTAAGCGGCGCCTTTCACAGCCCCATGATGGCCGAACCTGCGGCCGAGCTGGCCAAGGCCATGGCCAAGGTGGACTGGAAAGCACCCGTCTTTCCGGTTTATTTGAATGCCTCTGCACAACAAGCTGATGATCCGCGCGTCATCCAGCGCGTCATGACCCGCCAGATGACGTCTTCGGTCTACTGGACCCAGCTTGTCACTGCCCAGTGGGAAGCTGGTATCAGGCGATTCATCGAATTGGGCCCCAAGGGCGTCCTGTCCCGCATGACAGGGCAGATTCTCATGGATCACAAGGACGACATCCTTTCGGAAAACATCGAAACCCTGCAACAGGCCCAGACATTGTAAAACTCTTCATACTCATTTTTTGACCTAAGGACGTACCATGCGCGGTGAAATCTATCTCAACGACAAACTCAAATCCTTTGTTCAGGCCAAGGGCTGGCAGTGGCCTGAAAAGGCAACTCTCGAACCTCCCAAGGACGAAAAATTTGGTGATCTGGCCTCCAATCTGGCCATGATGCTCACCAGACAAGCCAAAACAGCCCCCCGAAAGATTGCCGAGGAAATTCGCGAAACCCTGCTGGCCCAGTGCCCGGAAGTCGAAACCATTGAAATTGCCGGGCCAGGCTTTTTGAACTTTTTCTTCAACCGCGCCTTCTGGCTGGCAACCATCCCCGAGATCGCCTCCCAAAAGGAATCCTATGGGACGTCCAGGCAAGGAAAAACAACCAAGGTCCAGATCGAGTACGTTTCCGCCAACCCCACAGGTCCCCTGCACATTGGTCACGGGCGGGGCGCGGCCATTGGCGACTCCCTGACCCGTATCCTCCGGGCCACCGGCCATGAAGTGCATACCGAGTATTACCTGAATGACGCCGGCCGTCAGATGCTCTTGCTGGGCAATTCCGTCTGGGTTCGGCTCAGGCAGCTTGCCGGAGAAGATATCGAATTTCCCGAAGAATCCTACAAGGGCGACTACATCAAAACCATTGCCGCCGATATCCTAGCGGCCAAGGGCAAGGCCTTTTTGGACACCCCCGAGGACCAGGCCATTGAATATTGCAAAAACGTGGCCGTTGAGGTCATTCTTGACGGCATCAAAAAGGACCTGGCCCATTTCAGGGTGGAGCATCAAAACTGGTTTTCGGAAAAAAGTCTGGTGGACAAGGGTGTTGTGACCAAAACCCTTGAGACCCTCAAGGCAAAGGGGCTGGCCTATGACAAGGACGGCGCCCTGTGGTTCGAGTCAACCCGCTTTGGCGATGACAAGGACCGGGTGCTTCGCAAGTCAAACGGCTATCTGACCTATTTCGCTTCAGACATCGCCTACCACGCCAACAAGATCGAACGCGGCTTTGATCTCATGGTTGATATCTGGGGAGCCGATCACCACGGCTATGTTCCGAGAATGAAGGCGGGCATTGAGGCAGTCGGCAATGACCGCGAATCCCTGCAGGTCATCCTGGTTCAGCTGGTCAATCTCCTGCGCGGGGGCGAACAGATCGCCATGTCCACCCGGGCGGGCAAGTTCGAGACCCTGGCCGATGTGTGCGAAGAAGTCGGAGTGGATGCGGCCCGGTTCATCTTTCTGTCGCGCAAGAGCGACAGCCATCTGGATTTCGACCTGGATGTGGTCAAAAAACAGTCCATGGACAATCCGGTCTATTACGTCCAGTATGCCCATGCCAGGATCTGCTCCCTCATGGCCAAGGCCAAAGAACGCGGCATTCAGGGCACCCATCCGGACATGGAGCTCCTCGCCCTGCTGGACACGCCCGAAGATCTGGCTCTGGCCAAGCGAATGGACCGTTTTCCGGACATCCTCTCCCTGGCCGCACGAACGTTGAGTCCCCATCATGTCAGCTACTACCTGCAGGAACTGGCAGGAGATCTTCACCGCTATTACAACGTGCATCACATTCTCAACGCTCCCAACCCGCAGCTGCTCCAGGCACGGCTGCACCTTTTCAAGGCCGTGGCCCAGGTACTGCGAAACGGTCTGGCCCTTCTCGGCGTGGACGCCCCGGAAAAAATGTAAGTACCAGGGCACGTCTTTTTCCCTGCACCTCGTGAACCATCCACGCAGCCATGGCAACCAAGAACAGCAAAAAGAAAACATCTTCCAGACAGTTCAAACCGGGTCTGGCCCGAATGATCAACAAATCCCTGCTCATATTGGTTGCCATGGCCTGGGCCTTCATCCTTGGCATCCTTGTGGGTAAAGGATACAGGCCGGAAAACGCCATTCCGGAAATCGCCAGGATCATGCCGGAAGATCAGCAGGTGCAACCGGAACAACCCAAGGTGCTCAAGGCCGAAGAGCTTGGTTATTATGACCGGCTCAAAAAGAGCAAACCCCAGCCGGTACCCAAAGTACACCCCCCCCAACCTGCTTCACCCAAACAACCCAGGCGGAAGGAGACCCCGGCCAAGGCCGAGCAGCGCTTCGCCTACATCTACCAGGCAGCGGCTTTTCAGTCCCAGGCCGATGCCATCCGGTTCCAGCAGCAGATCATCCGGCGCGGTATCCCGGCATTCATTGACCATGCCCCTTCCGGTTGGCACCGGGTCAACGTGCGGTTCAAGGGCACGCCTTCAGAAACCACCCGCCTGAAGGCACAATTAAAGGATCTGGGTGTGGCCAAGCCCCTCCTCAAAAGCAAGAAACCGGTCTAGGGGAGCACGTTCCAGACCGCGTTCAACCACCAGGTTTTCTGCCAGCCGTATTGCCAGGGCGATCACTTGACCACCGCAACCCGAGCAGACGCCATGTACAGCCATTTTCTGGATCTTGATACCCACCACGGCAGGCACATCTTTGTCTGGCCTGTACCGTACCAGGGGACAGTGAGTTTCATGGGCGGCACCAAATCCGGACCGGAAGCCATCCTCAAGGCGAGTTATCAGATTGAAACCTTTGATCCTCAGCTGGGCGTGGATCTGGCGGACATGGCCCACTTTGCAACCCTGCCACCAGTGCACTGTCCGGCAAGCGGTCCCCATGAGCTGCACGCGGCCATGCGCACGGTCCTTGCCAACCATGATCCCGGAAAGGATTTTTTCGTTACCCTGGGCGGCGAACATTCCATTGCCCTGCCCCTGTTCGAATTCTACCAAAAAGCCCACCCCGATCTGGTCATTCTGCAGATAGATGCCCACAGTGATCTGCGAACCACCTACGAGCACACCCCCCTGTCACACGCCTGCATCATGGCCAGAGCCCGTGATCTGGGCCTGCCCGCCATCCAGGTGGGCATCAGGAGTCTGTGCAGGGAGGAGTACGAATACATCACCGCCCAGCCCGACCACGAACTGATGACGGTCTTTGCCTGGGATCTGGATACGCCTGAAAAAACGGCCCGGGCCGTCAATACCTTTCTTGCCGGTCGCCCCGTGTATTTGAGTTTTGATATTGACGGCCTTGATCCGTCACTTGTTCCCGGGACCGGAACCCCTGAACCGGGAGGGATTGACTATGCCTGGATGCGGGAGTTCTTTGCCCACTTGTGGCCCGGTTCTCCCCTGGTGGGCATGGACATGTGCGAAGTGGCCCCCATCCCCGGATCGGTGGTTTCCGAATCCGTGGCCGTCAAAGCCATTGTCAGGATTCTCACCTGTTTTCTCAATTCCCAGTCAGAGACCACGTAACAACCAGCGGCTACCAAACCGGCTCAGGCATGTTTTGCGCACCCCCTGATGCGCCCCTTTTCTCTCCTTTCGCATCCCGAGTTTACCATGACCAACAAAAACAACGACATCCGAACCATTGATCATCTTGAAGATCCTGCCGATTACGGGCTGGAACCTCTGACCACCCTTGATCCCGATCAGATTAACTCCTTTGACGAACTCATGGAGGCCATGTCCCAAACAGCCTTTGGGGGCCGCAATCTCGGCGAGGCCTTAAACGTGCTGCACAACATGGTCACCGATCCTGACTGTCTGGTCGTGGGCACCTTTTCCGGAGCCATGACCGTGGCCAAGATGGGCAAGCTCATCTGCACCATGATCGACAAGGGGTGGCTCGACGTGGTGGTATCCACGGGAGCCCTCATGGCCCATGGATTCATCGAATCTATGGGACTTCGCCATTACAAGTACAAATTCGGACAAATGGATGACAAAGCCCTTTTTGCCAAAGGGTTCAACCGGGTCTACGACACCCTGGAACCGGAAATCAATTTCATGCAGGCCGAGGACGTCATCCACGAGGTCATGAAATCCATTGAGGGCGAGACCTTTCTCTCTTCCGAGGCCTTTTGCTCAAGGATCGGAGAATACCTCACCGCCCATGTCAAAGGGCCGGGCATCCTCAAAAGCGCCTACCAGAAAAAGGTGCCTGTTTACATCCCGGCCTTCACCGATTCCGAACTTGCCCTGGATGTGGCTACCCATCTCATGCGCCACATGCCCGGTCTCATGAACGGGGACTGCGACCCGGCCACCTTTCCCTTTCAGTTCAACCCCTTTCTGGACCTGTTCAGCTATACCAGAAAGATATGTTCGGCCAAAAAGATCGGTATCTTCACCATTGGCGGCGGCGTGCCACGCAACTGGGCCCAACAGGTGGGACCATTCGTTGAAATCGCGGGCCAACGGCTGCCCGAGCTCAACCTGCCCATCCGCAGGTTTTCCTACGGCATTCGCATCTGTCCCGAACCCGTGCACTGGGGCGGCCTGAGCGGATGCACCTATTCCGAAGGCATCTCCTGGGGCAAGTTTGTCCCCCCGGCCGAAGGCGGCCAGTTTGCCGAAGTCATGTGCGACGCCACCATTGCCTGGCCCATCCTGATCAAGGGACTTCAGGACAGGCTTGCCAGGGGCCGGAAACACAGCTCTCACCCCAAGACGCAGCAGGGCTGAGCCAACACCATGTCCATCATCCAAAACCTGACCATTGAAAAAATCCTCTGGCGAGGCCGGGGCCTGGCAAGGCTGAAATCGGGCAAGGCGGTCATTGTGGAACCGGCAGTCCTGCCGGGTGAGATCGTGAACGTCGAGGTATGTCGGGAGAAAAAGGATTACGTGGGAGCACGACCCGTGGAAATCGTCCACCCATCTGCCCTGCGTCGGCCCCACCCCTGCCCGCATGCCTCCTTGTGCGGGGGATGCAAGATGGGCATTTTGCCCATGTCAGAAGCCCTTGAGCTCAAAAAAAACATCCTTTGCGACACCCTGTCCAGAAGCCTGCATCGTCATATGGATACGGACCAGCTCCCTCCCATCCGGACGCTGGCTTCTCCCCGGGGATGGCGATACCGGTATCGGGGACAGGTCCATGTTCGCAACCATCTTCCTCATTTTTGCCAGATGCAGGGCCAGGATCTGGTTCGCCTAGATGACTGTCTCCTGCTGGCCCGTCCCCTGGCCCGATTCCTTGACCAGCTCTGCGCCGGTCTGCCTGACGGCAGATTCACGGTAGCCGCAAGTCCAAAGGACCACACGGTGTGCACCCAGAAGGACGGGACAACCATCAACCTGCCCTTTCCGGATCATGGCTTTGATCTTGTCCTGCCTGGCAACAATTTTTTCCAGGCCAACTGGGAACTCAACCAATCCCTCATTCATGAGGTAAGCCAAGCGGTCCAGGGTCATGAACGGGTGGCTGATCTCTTTGCCGGATCCGGCAACTTTTCCCTGCCCCTGGCCCAGGCAGGAGCCAGAATCCTGGCCGTGGAATCCGTAGCCTCGGCTGTTAGGACCGGAACCCGCAATGCCAGACGCCTCGGGCTTGATACCATCACCTTCAAAACCGGGAACCTGGCCAGAGAACACACCTGGAAAGCCATCAGAACATTTGGGCCAACGGCCCTGGTCATTGATCCGCCCCGAACCGGGGCCAAGCATATCGGAACAAGGCTTAAAACCCTTTCCTCGCTGCGAACCATGGCCTGGGTTTCCTGCGACGTGGTCAATACCTGTCGCGACCTTGCAGTGATGCTCGAGGCCGGTTGGACCATTACGGACATCCTTCTGGTGGATATGTTTCCCCAGACATGGCACATGGAAACGGTTTTCACCCTGCACAGGCCATCATGACCTGGGCAGGGTGAAAACCGTTTCTGAACCCCACGCCCCGGACTGGACAAATCCGGAGGAATCGAGCATTCCCCCCTTGCCTATGCTTTGCTGTACGCATTTTGTCATACATTATTTAAACGCTTCACGCACAAGGTACGATAATGATTGAAGACGGCTTGCAACGATACTGGCTCAAGAGTTACGATCGCGAAGTTTCCCCACGGCTCTCCTATGAAAATATTCCCATTCACGAATATCTCGACAGAAGTGCCAAGAAATTTCCCAAGCGCAAGGCCATCGTTTTCAATAATTGGAGCATAACCTACGCCGGTCTTCGCAAGGCCAGCGAACAAATCGCTGCCAACCTGCGCGAGCATGGCGTCAGGGCCGGAGACCGGGTGGCCATCATGCTTCCCAACACGCCCCAGGCCATCATGAGCTTTTACGGGGTTCTCAAGGCGGGATGCATCGCCGTGATGACCAATCCCCTGTATATGGAAAAGGAACTGGTCCACCATTTTTCCGATTCCGGAGCCAAGGTACTCATCACCCTGGATCTCTCATGGCCCAAGCTGCAATCCCTGGAAAAGAAACTCAATCTGTCCAAAATATTTGTCACCCGCATATCCGATTGTCTCCGCTTCCCTTTGAACCTCCTGTACAACTTCAAGGCAAAAAAAGACAATGCACCAACCATCCCCTATGACATGCAGACCATCTTTCCGTGGAAACGTCTGCTGAAAAAAGGAGCCACATTCAGTCCTCGTTCCTTCCGACCGGAAAAGGATCTGGCCTTGCTCCAGTACACCGGAGGCACAACAGGCGTTTCCAAGGGGGTGATGATAACCCATCAAAACCTGGCCGCCAATGTACAACAATACCTGGCCATTTTGCACAAACTGGGCAAGGACCATGAGGTGTTGCTGGGGATTCTTCCGTATTTTCACATTTTCGGCCTGAACGTGTGCGTTAATTTTGCCGTTGCCCTGGGCGCGACCATGGTTCCCTTTCCCCGATTCGTACCCAGGGATATCCTCAAGTCGATCAAAAAGATCCATCCGACCATCTTTCCCTGCGCCCCTTCGGTATTCATGGCCCTTTTGCAACAAAAGGACATTGACAAATTCGACCTGTCTTCCATCCGATTCTGCATTTCCGGTTCAGCCCCCATTCCAGCCGAGATCATCAAGCAATTCAAGAAACTCGCCGGAGCCGAAATCATCGAAGGGTATGGATTGACCGAAGCCTCGCCTGTTACCCATCTCAACCCCCTCAATGGGACGCACAAGCTTGGCTCCATCGGACTGCCCATCTCGGATACCGATGCCTGCATCGTGGACATGGAAGTGGGTTCTTTGACTCTTCAGCCCGGCCAGATCGGCGAACTGGTCATCCGGGGGCCCCAGGTGATGAAAGGCTACTGGAACCGCCCCGATGAAACCGCATCCACCCTGCGCAACAACTGGCTGTATACGGGTGACATTGCCTACATGGACGAGGACGGGTATTTCTTCATTGTTGACCGCAAAAAAGACCTGATCATTTCAGGGGGATACAACATATATCCTCGGGAAATCGACGAAGTTCTGCACGAACACCCCAAAATCCGCGAGGCCGTTGCCGTGGGCATTCCCCATCACACCCGCGGGGAAATCATCAAGGCCTATGTGGTTGTCCAACCGGGAGAAACCCTTACCCGGGCGGAAGTCATTTCCTTTTGCCGTCAAAAACTGGCCAACTATAAAATCCCCAAGAAAATCGAATTCCGCAAGGAACTCCCCAAGACCCTGGTGGGCAAGGTGCTCCGAAGGGCTTTGCGCGACGAGGAAATCGCCAGGCTTGAGGCGGCCTCAAAGAAAAAAGCCCGCAAGTAAGCGGGGCTTCAATCGCGCACCAAGGCTGTCCACCCTGCTCCAATCATTCATTGCGCATCGTGATGATGCGCACGCCCAACAGCCTGTCCTGACCGGAGGATGGGAAGGAGGCCCCTTTTACGGGGTTTCTTCCCGGCCATGCATGACATCGGCTGTTTGAGGAGTTCCTGAAAGGCCATGTTCATCAGTCTGTTCATCAAGCTCTTTTTTTTGCTGACCCCCTTTTTCGTGCTGACCATGTTTTTGTCCCTTACCCGAGACATGGATCACCACGAAAAACAGCGCATGGCCGTTCGGGTCACATGCGCTGTTTTCTGTACCACCTTTGTGATCTATTTCCTGGGCAATGCCATTTTCGACATCTTCGGCATCACCCTGGACGCCTTTCGAATCGGTGCAGGCTCCCTGCTGTTTCTTTCTGCCGTGGAACTGGTCCGGGGCAAGGCAGGGAAAAAGCCCGAACATGAAGAATCAGACGGCGACATGAGCGTGGTCCCCCTGGCCATCCCCATTACTGTGGGACCGGCCACGGTGGGTGGTCTGCTGGTCATGGGAGCAGGACATCACCAGCTCTCGGAAACCCTGATCGGATCGCTCTCCCTGGCCGCGGCAGTGGTCTGTGTGGGCATTTTACTGTCCATGGCCACGCACATCGAACGGATCATCGGAAAAACCGGCATCATCATCCTGAGCAAGCTCACCGGGCTGATCCTTTCGGCCCTGGCCGCCCAGATCGTGTTCACGGGCATCAGGAATTTTCTCCTTTAGCCGGGATATTCTTTCACTTGGTGATCCCCGCCCTGCCTGGGGTGGGATACTTCTCCCCGAGCAGGTCTATTCCCGGATCTGTCCTTCTCCCAACACAACAAACTTGGTGCTTGTAAGTTCCCTGACCCCCATGGGTCCATAGGAATGAAGCTTGGATGTGCTGATACCGATTTCAGCGCCAAGGCCGAGCTCACCTCCGTCGTTGAACCGGGTGGAGGCATTGATGAGCACGGCCGAAGCGTCCACCTCGCGGAGAAAGCGCATGGCCCGGTCATGATCCATGGTAATGATGGCTTCGGAATGATGGGAACCGTAGGTGGCAATATGCTCCTGAGCCTCGGTCTGGGAATCCACCACTTTGACGGCCAGTTCCAGACTGTGAAACTCCTTGCCAAAATCATCATCCCGTGCCGGAAGCGCCTTGTCCCCCAGCAGAGGAAGGGATCTGGGGCAGGCCTTGAACACCACGTTGTCCCGGCCCAGACGTTCTCCTACCCGGGGCAGGAAACCGGCTGCCACGTCCTTGTGCACCAGCAGACATTCCAGGGCATTGCAGACCCCGGGACGCTGCACCTTGGCGTTGTGGACGATACGCAGTCCCTTGTCCTGGTCGGCACAGGCGTCAACATAAATGTGGCACACACCCTTGTAATGCTTGAGCACAGGCATGGTGGCATCCTTGACCACGGCCCGGATCAACCCTTCTCCGCCACGAGGGATGACCACGTCGATGTACTCGTCCAGATTGAGCATGGACTTGACTGCAGCCCGATCCGTGGTCGGCACGAGCTGGACCGCCTTGGCCGGGAGACCGGCCTCTTCCATGGCCTGGGCCAACAGACCTCCCAGGGCCTGATTGGAATGAAACGCCTCGGAACCACCGCGGAGAATGACCGCATTGCCGGCACGCAGGCAAAGGATGGCCGCGTCAATGGTCACATTGGGACGCGATTCGTAAATAATGGCAATGACCCCGAGGGGAATGCGCATTCGACCCACCAGCAGCCCGTTAGGACGCTTGCGCAGGGACTCGATTTCACCCACAGGATCCGAAAGTTTGGCAACAAACCGGCAGGCCTCGGCCATGGATTCGATGGTGGCATCGGTCAAGCGCAATCTGTCGATACGGGCAGCATCCATGCCCCGGGCCGTGGCCGCTTCAATATCCCGGGCATTGGCGGCAAAAATCGCTTCCCGATTGGCCGTGATGAGCCGGGCAAGATGCACAAGGGCCCTTTCCTTGTCCCTGCTTGCAACCTTGAGCAATTCCTGACTGGCCTGCCTAGCCGAAGCCGCCATTTCCCGCATCTGTTCATCCATATTCATAAGGTATACCTCGCATCATTCGTGGCGTGCGTCAGGTGACAGAAACCAGACTCCCAACCAGGAGCATTCCTGCCCTTTCGGCTCTCAAGAACCAGATGCTGCACACGTTCCACATGAGTATTGACAAATTTGTCTTCGTCCCTCTAGCCCAAACCCCTTCTCTTCTCAAGAGCGGCTACCCTCCACAGGACCCAAGGAAAATTTTGACCTTTTTGCAAATAGTGCATACAAGGCATTTCTTTGATCAGCTTATGACGCCACAGGAGGAATCACCATCATGACTGACAAGCCTAATCAGGATCAACATCTCAATATCATTGATGAAATTGAACATGAAGCAGATCAGGATCTCCATCCTCTGCTCAAGAAGATTCTCGACAATCTCAAACCCATCGGCCTTGGTCTCGGAGCGCTCATTCTCCTTGTTGGTGCTTATTCCGGCTATACGACCTACACCGGCATTCAGGCCAACAAACTGACCAATGCCCTGGGTACCATTCTGCTGGAACAAGACCCAGCCAAACGGATCACTTCCCTGAACCAGTTTCTCCAGGAACATCCATCGGCCCTGTCCGTGGGTCCTCTTCTGGAACTGGCCAACACGGCCATGACCAGCAAGGATTACACGACAGCCGCTTCGGCCTGGGCCAGAGTGGCCGACAAAACCGAAGGTGACATCCACATTCTGGCGAGCATGGGACAGGCCAGGGCCTTGAGTCTTGATGGGAAGTACAAGGAAGCATTGACGATCCTCGAGGCCATCGATACCGTTTCTGCCAAGGATTTTGCCACACCTCTGGCCCGCCAGATCGCCTTTGTTGCCGAGCAGAACGGGGACTGGGAAAAAGCCCTGGCTGCCTATCAGGAGCTCAAGGCAGCCGGTGCCGTGACCAATACGGCCTTCCTGGACATGAAGATCGCCGACATCAAGGCCAAAATGAGTTAAGGTCGCCAACAAACCGACGCCTTCGTCTGGATGTGTCACGCCAGCAACGGCCGTGATCGCACGTACCAGGGGGTCTTCATGGTCTGTCATCCGCAGTCGTGACCTTGGAAGTCCATTTCCTGGCATTGCTTCAGATCCCTGCTCACTGATTCTCGATGTTCGCCCCGCCCCCATGCCATCAGGGACACTGCTTGGCCACGGGGTACGGAGTCCGGGCATTCAGCTTTCTTGAACCTCAAACCTCCAAAGGCAAACCACCATGAGTCATCCCCTCTTGAGCACGTCCCCCGACACCAGGATGCTTCTTCTCGGGAATGAAGCCATTGTCCGGGGCGCACTGGAAGCGGGCGTCGGTTTCGTGTCCTGCTATCCGGGCACGCCTTCCTCGGAAGTTCCCGATACGTTTTTTCGCATTTCCCCTGAAGGTGCATTCATCTTCGAATATTCGGCCAATGAAAAGGTCGCCATGGAAGTGGCCGGGGGCGCGGCCCTTGCCGGTGTACCTTCGCTGGTGACCATGAAACACGTCGGGGTCAATGTGGCCGCCGACCCCATGATGACCCTGGCCTATGTCGGAACGCCCGGAGGCATGGTCATTTTGAGTGCCGATGATCCGGGATGTCACTCCAGCCAAAACGAGCAGGACAACCGTTACTATGCCCGTCTTGCCGGCATTCCCTGTCTGGAACCGGCCACGGCCCAGGAATGCAAGGACATGACCCGCGAGGCCCTGACCCTGTCCGCCAAGTACGAACAGCCCATCATGATCCGGACCACCACCAGGGTCAATCATCTGCGCGGGCCAGTGACCTTCGGCAAGTTGCCCGCAGCCAGGACTAGGGGACATATGACCAAGAATCCCATGCGCTTTGTTCCTGTCCCCGCGGTTTCCCGGGTCCGGCACAAGGTCCTTCTGGAAAAACTGGGCGAATTGGCCGCAGAGGCCGAAACCAGCCCGTGGAATACGCAGCGCGGCAAGGGCCGAATCGGTGTCATTGCATCGGGCATCAGCCGGGCCTATGCCAACGACGTTATTGCGGAACACAATCTGGACGATGCCCTGCGGGTTTTGGAACTGGGCATGACCTATCCCCTGCCCAACGAGCTCATCCTCAATTTTCTCAAGAAGCTGGACACGGTCATCATCCTTGAGGAGCTGGAACCCCTTGTGGAGCAGCATGTCCGCGCCCTCATCCAGAAACACCATCTTGCAGTTGAGGTTCTGGGCAAGGGGCAGCACCTTCCCCTTGAAGGCGAGTACTCCACCCTCATGGTCAGAAACATCATTCTGAGGACCCTGAACAAACCATTGCCCGAACATGCTCCCTGCCAGGTTCCGGAACAGCTTCCCATGCGTCCGCCCAACCTGTGCGCGGGATGCTCCCATAGGTCCACCTATTTTGCGGTTCGCAAGGTTTTTGGAGATAATGCCCTGTATTCCTCGGATATCGGCTGTTATACTCTGGGCATCCTGCCCCCTTTGAAAACAGCGGATTTTCTCCTGTGCATGGGTTCATCCATCTCTGCAGGATGTGGTGCTGCCAGAGTGTCTGATCAACCCGTAGTCGCTTTTATTGGCGATTCCACCTTTTTCCATTCCGGCATGACCGGGTTGGTCAATGCCGTCTACAACGACCACAACATCCTCATTGTCATCCTGGACAACAGAACCACGGCCATGACCGGTCATCAGCCCAACCCCGGCGTGGACAGGACGCAAATGGGCGACAATGCCCACAAAATCGACATCGAAGCCATTGTCAGGGGATGCGGTGTGGAACATGTGACCACGGTCAAGGCCCTGAACCAGAAGGCACTGGTCAAGACCCTTGAGGAATACAAGTCCCTGCCCGGGGTCAGGGTGATCATTTCCCGGGATCCCTGTGAAATCTTCAAGCGCAAGGTGCTCAGGTCCGCCTCCGGCCAGGTTGCCTATGTGGAAGAAGGATTCGAAAGCAGTGAAGACGTCCTCGCCTGCCTCAACGAGCTCGGCTGCCCGGCCTTTTTCCTGGACAAGGGCAAGATGGGCATTGATCCCTTCCAGTGTTCAGGGTGCATGCTCTGTGTGCAACTCTGCGACCACATCAAAGCTCGAAAAAGGAGTCTTGCATAATGCCAAAGACCCGTATCTACCTTACTGGTGTCGGCGGTCAGGGTACCCTGACCGCAACCAACCTGCTGGCCCAGATCGGCCTGGACAACGGCCTTGATGTCACGGCTGGAGAAATCCACGGCATGGCTCAACGCGGCGGCGTGGTCGCATCGACCATCCTTTTCGGCGGGTACCAAAGTCCCAAAATCAGTCCCGGGGAAGCCGACATCCTCCTCGGTTTCGAGCCCCTTGAAACCTACAGGGCTCTTTGTTTTCTCGCTCCCACTGGAGTGGCGGTCAGCAACAGTGAACCCATCCTGCCCATAGGGGTGGCCCTGGGACGCGAAGCCTATCCGGACATGGAAACCATTCGCAAGGCCACGGACCAACAGGCCGACAGGTCCTTTTTCCTGCCCTGCCTCTCCCTTGCCAAGCAGGCCGGAACCCCCCAGGCGGCCAACATTGTCCTTTTGGGAGCCTTGTGCGCCCTGGAGCTGATTCCCATAAGCCTTGAACAGCTACAGACCGGCATACGGGATCATCTCAAACCCAAGATCGTGGATATCAATCTGCGTGCCGTGGAACTTGGTGCCGCAGCCGTGACCAGGCACGATTAAAGGTTCCTGACGGCCTGCGTGTTCGATGGACACGCAGATGCAACCGGGCAACCGGGCTTTTTCTGATCACAATCAGCCAATTGAAATCATGCCCACCACAACCCGCTCACTGTTTGAAACGCTCAATCAGGTCATAGCCGATCTTGACCCGTTCCAGCCCTTGCAGCCCACCCTGGAACGGGTCCTCATCAAAACGGCCGAATTGGCAGAGTACAAAAGGATCACCCTGGCCATTTTCGATCCCAAGACCGACACGCTCCGGTTCAGCATCTCCCATGGGCATACCAGGACGCCTTCTTCAACCTATGCTCCCGGTGAAGGGGTTACCGGGCATGTCCTGACAACGGGTGAGCCCATTGTTGTCAGGGTTATGGCGGAAGAGCCCATGTTTCTCAACCGGGCCGGAGGCCGGAGCCAGGAAGAGATGGCCTCCCTGTCCTTTATCAGCGTACCGGTGATCACTTCGGGAGAACAGGGTGAGATCATCGGCGTCCTGAGTGCGGATCTGCCCATATCCCATCGAGACAATCTGGACCTGCACAGAGATTTTCTGCAGGCCCTGGGCCGGATCATAGCCAGACAGACCGCGTATCTTCAGGAATGCATGCTCCAGAACGAAACGCATCTTCCCAACCCGGCCCGGGAAACCAGTCAGGCGGAAAACCTGGCCAAAAACCGTATTGTGGCCTCGTCCAAGGCTATGTCCCAGGTCATGGGACAGATCATGCAGGTGGCTGACAGCCGGGCAACCGTGCTCCTGCGCGGCGAATCAGGAACAGGCAAGGAGCTTCTGGCCGAAGCCATCCACAACATGAGTTCGCGACGGGATGCTCCGTTTGTCAAACTCAATTGCGCGGCCCTGCCCTCGGAACTCATCGAAAGTGAACTTTTCGGCTATGAACGGGGCGCCTTTACCGGGGCCGTCAGCAGCAAAAAGGGGCGTTTTGAACTGGCCCACCAGGGCACCCTGTTTCTGGACGAAATCGGAGAGCTCAGTGCCGAGGCCCAGGCCAAACTGCTCCGGGCCATCCAGGAAGGGGAAATACAACGCCTTGGCAGTGAAAAATCCACCACCATTGACGTGCGCATTGTCTGTGCCACCCACCAGCCCCTGGAAGCCCTGATTGAAGAAAACCGGTTTCGGGAAGACCTGTACTATCGGATCAATGTCTTCCCCATTTTCATTCCTTCCCTTCGGGAGCGCAGACAGGATGTTCTTCCCCTGGCCGAACATTTCCTGTCCATTTTTTCCGAAGAATACGGCAAGAACATCAAGAGGATTTCCACGCCAGCCATTGATCTGCTGACCCAGTATCATTGGCCGGGCAATGTTCGTGAACTGCGCAACTGCGTGGAACGGGCCACCTTGTTATGCATGGATGAGGCCATTCGGACCTACCATCTGCCCCCGACCCTGCAAACGGCCGAGAGTTCGGCCACGGACACCGAGCTGTCCTTTGGCGAGGCCGTGGCCCGATTCGAGCAGGAACTGCTTGTGGAAGCGTTGAAAAAAACCCAGGGCAACATGCTCGAGGCGGCCAGGGAGCTGCGATCCAGCTACCGCGTGGTCAATTACAAGATCAAGAAATACGGCATCAATCCCAAAAAATTCACCCCACACAAATAAACAGCGCCGTGACCGGATCATTGTTCGGTCACGGCGCTGCTGTCTGCCCTAGTCTGCACCTTTGGTTTAGAAGTGTTTGACCCCCACCAGATTCTCCAGAGTCGATCTGAGTCCGCCCAAGGTGACCGGCGGCGGAATCACGGCCACAATCCGATCGGCAAAGGCGCGCAGCACATCCGTGCCGCCATACCCGCCCAGAACAACCAGAGGAAGTCCCGGCCAGGCAAGCAAGGCGTCCCCAATCCTTGCTTCGGGACGATCCACGTTGACAATCCCCAGACAGGGACCGTCAACACTTCCCCCTTCCTGTACCCCGCTCGGTAGCTGCGCCACAGGCTCATAGCCCAGCATGGCAAGCATGTCCGCAAGAATCTGCCGCATTTCCTGCTGGTTGCTCACCACAACCATTTTCGGCAAAGGCGTGTCCTGATCCTTTTCCCCGGGCAGAACAACTTCCTTGAGCTGGCTGGACAAGGTATCAAGAAGCCCGGCTATAGTCCTGGCTTGGCCGGCGAGCGTGCCATCAACGGCCATGCGGGTCAGCTGGCTGGCCAGGCCGTCCATTTCCCGTGCCCGCTGTGCAAGAACGTTTCCGAGTTCCTCGGGGGCCACTTTGGCATACGCAGCAAGATCCGTGTCCAGCTGTTGCGAGGAAAGTTCCAAATCAAAACGGGGCCGTTGCTTGATCCTGGTCAGGGTCGACTCCCAGAACTCTTCGGGACGTCCCTTTTTCCAGTGCCTGGATTCCTGCACGAGAATGCGTTTTGCAATAAATTGCGTACATCGAGCCGCCGGGGAATGGGGATGGGAAAGGAAAAAAGGCTGCTTGCTGAAAGCGGTCTTGGCCTGTGCGTCCAGGGGGATGACCCCCAGAAGGGAGCACTTCAGGTTCAGATATTTTTCAAGGGTGGCATGCAGGGTTGCAAAAATCCTCTTGGCATCCCCCATACTTTCGGCCCTGTTGACAATGATCCGCGGGCGCGACCACAGGCCGTTTTCCCGAAGCACCTTGATCAGGGCATAGGCATCAACCAGGGAAGTCACTTCCGGATTGACCACAACGATCAATTCGCGGGCACTCAGGCAGAGCGAAACCACCTGCCGGGACAGGCCCGGAGAATTGTCGATCAGAAGAAAATCGTAGCCATCGAGTTTTTTGAATTCGTCAACCAGCACGGCCCGCTGTTCCCGAGGCAATTCAGCCATTCTGGAAATGCCCGAACTGCCGGGAATGAGGTTCATGTTCGCAGCAACCGGAACAATGACCTCTTCCAGGGGAAGGTCGTGAAACAGGACATCTTCCAGGGTTTTGGAGGGAGAATCCAGGCCCATGACAAGATCGACATTGGAAAGACCAAGGTCGGCGTCAAGCAGGCAGACCTTTTGCCCCATGGAGGCCAGGGCGAGACCGATGTTCACGGCCATGGTTGTCTTGCCCGCCCCTCCCTTGCCGCTGGCAAAGGCAATGATCCTCGTGTGTGTGGACATGGATGTGTGCCGTTCAGGACAGGGACACCACGGACCGGATATCCTGGATAAGAGATTTGATGTGGAAGGGTTTGCGGATACACTTGGCGGCACCGAGCTCAAGGGCCTTGTCCATCTCTTCGGACGAGGCCAGCCCGGTGATCACGAAAACGGGCATCTTATGAATCTGGTTCCTGATCCTGGCCAGAAGATCCAGGCCCGAATAGGACGGCATTCTGATATCCATGAGCATGAGGTCATAGGCATGCCTGGTCAGTTTTTCAAAGCCATGCCTGCCATTTTCCGCCACATCCACCGTGCACCCATGGGCCGTAAGGGTTTCCGTGAGGATATCCCGAATATGTTCTTCATCATCCACAACAAGAATCCGAGGGCGTTTCAAACTCGACCTGGAACCTTCATCCGTTGTTTCTCGAGAGTGTAAACGGGATTTTTGCCGATCCTCCCGGGGGGACATGACAGGCAGAGAAACACAGACCCGTGTTCCCTGTCCCGGCTCGCTCTTGATCCCCACATTGCCATAATGATTGGTCACAATGCCATAGGCCGTGGAAAGCCCCAGGCCCGTGCCCTTGCCCTGCTCCTTGGTGGTAAAAAAGGGATCAAAAACCTTGGCCAAACACTCCTTGGCAATCCCTATACCCGTATCCTGCACAACTATATCCACCCAATTGGGCAAAGATCCCGGGGAAGTTGTTACCGTGAGCGTACCGCCATGTTCCTCCATGGCATGCTGGGCATTGATGCAAAAATTGAGAAAAACCTGTTCCAGCTGGCCGGCATCCGCATGGATACTGGGGAGGTTATCGGCATAATTGCGCTCAATGCGGATATTGAGCTTGAGCATGGGCGGAGAAACAAGATCAAGCACCTTGTCCAAAAGTGCGTTCACGTCCACCTGACTTTTGCTTGGTGGAGCTGGTCGGGCAAAGCCCATAAGGCTGGTCAGAATGGAACTGATGCGATCGATCTGTTCGTGAATCTGTCGAAGTTCCTGTTTCTTCTTATCGTCCTTTTCCTTGGCCTCGATCATCTGGGTTCGGGCAGAAATGATGGCCAGAGGATTGTTGATTTCATGGGCTGCCCCGGCGGCAAGCTGCCCAACGGCAGCAAGACGTTCCGTCTGCATGAGCTGCAAATTGACCTGATGGTTCTTCCACAGGGCGGCTGACAATTCATCGGCCCGCCGGCAAAGGTCTCTGTAGACCCGCAACCGGTCAAGGGTGGTTACGATCAGGGCAACAAACTGAGAAAACCCCAGAAAGTCCTGAGCCGTCAGATGGTGCTCCTTGTGGGCCATGCCAAGACACAGTTCGCCAAAAAAAACCTTTCCAAACAAAGGAAAGATAGTCAGTCCCTGACTGACGGAAAAAGGCGGTGAAACGCTTGTTTCCCGGGTGTGCCCATAATTTTGCTCCCGCTCCCTGGACGTTTTGATGAGCCTGACCAGCCCGGCACTTATGGAGCAACCACCAGGCTCCTGAATCGGTTCCATGTCCTTTCCCAGAGAACAGGAAAAAAGACGCTTGAACCCGCCGCTTTTCCAGACAATGCCCTCAAGAAAGGTTCTGGACTCGTTGACCCAGTAAAGGACTCCCCTCTCAATGCCCAAATCGGCGTCAAGGAACTGCGGGACCACAGGGAAAAAATCGGAAATGGCGTCAAGGCTGTTGAATGCTATGCCAGCCTTGACAATGGTCGTTGCAAAACGATTGGAAATGCTCAGGGAAACATTTTTGCGATCAAGTTCCAAAGCAATGCTGGCCAGACGCTCGTTGGCCCGTTGCAAAGCCTGATAAAAGAGGGTCGCGCCATCCCCATCCAGATCAAACAGGGAGACATGCTCCTCGAATTCCCGGGTAAACTCCGTCTTGATGGAGGCGAGATCGTCCGGACCAATACCAAGGTCATCCAGAATGCGACCGTTTTCCTCTTCGCGCGTCATGGACGGGCAGGGAGCATCCACCAACGCCTCGTGAGCCAGATAGTCGGCCGATTTGACCAGAAAAAGCAATTCTCTGAGCCCGTTATGATCACTGACAACCTCAGGATCAAGATGGTGCTGCCAAATGGCATTCTCTATCATGTCAGGCAGATGCCACTTTTTGGCCAGGGCCCGGCCAATAGCTGCGTGATTGGTCTTGAAGAGCTTTTCCTCGGCAACGGAACTCGGCTCGCGGTGCATCCTGATACGCTCCCGGCATTGGGCGAATTTTTCCGGAAAATAGACTAGGAAAAAGATCTTGCCAATATCGTGGAGCATGGCCGCAGCAAAGGCCTCATTACACAACTGGGGATAGGTTCGCTTGGCCAAAAGCCCGGCAAACAGGGCAGAGGCCAGGGAATGCACCCACAAATCCTTATACAGACCGTCTTCATCGGCGTCACTGCCCACGAGACCATCTCTGACAATGACCGACAGCAACAGGATGCGCAAGGGACGCATCCCGATGAGCGGAAAGGCATGCGCAACAGAACTGATCGGATGTCCTCCGCGATCAGCACTATTGACGGATTTAAGCACCTTCAGAGTCAAAGCGGGATCAGACTCCACCAGTGTGGCCAATTCCCCAAGCGAAAATTCCTCCTCCAGCACGATACGCAATATCTTGGCTGCCACTGCGGGCAGGGAAGGCATCTGGTCGACAAAGTGCAGCACACTGTCGATCTGCATACTCATGGGAGTGATGGGGGCATGGTCTGCGTGGGGAGAGGATTGGGATTGAATCGCAGCAGATGAGGGAGGCATGGACATCCTTTGATCTCCTTGTCGCTGGACAAGATCTTCGTTCGGCTTGCAAATACCGCGCATGTAACACGTTCTGTTGTGACGCAAGAGCACATTGCTTTTGACATAATTAGAACGACCATGCCTTTTTTGCAAGGGTATGACAAGAAAATAATGTCATACCCCGGGATCAAGACATCCGCCTTACAGGACCTGCACCACGTGCAGGCATATTTCAAGAGGCCGGGGTGGTCTTTTCAGGGGTTTCGTTCAGTTCCTGCTTCACGGCGTCAAGAATATCCTGGGAAACAGCGTCCATCTCAAGAATCCTTTTCAAAAAGGCCTCCCCTTTTGCTGGATTCCCCAAAAAATGGCGGTGCAAAACCCCAAGATTGAATAACGCATAGACATTGTCCTGCTCGAGTTCCAGAAGCTGGGAGAACGTTGCAGCCGAAGCGGGATAATCCTGCTTGCGAAACAGGCAGACCCCCTTCTGGTTCAAGGCCATGGCATCATGAGGTTCGATGGTCAGAACCCGATTCCAGAACACGAGGGCTCTGTCCCAGGCGTTCATGTGCATGAAGGCATTGCCCAGGCCGCGCAGTGCCTCAAGGTCTTCGGGATGTTCCTCAACCTGTTGCATGAGCCGGGAAATATCAGCCATGGGCCCCTGATCCATTTTCTGATGAACGCTGCCTTCGCGAATATCCAGAAAAGGATGTGTCAGCCTGTGAACAAGCACCGAGGCAATCAGGGCAAGCAGACAGCAACCCACAAGGACAAGGACCGGTTTTTGGCCAATCCCGGGAGAAACAGAGGGATTATTGCTCATGAATGATCTCCAGGTGATCAATACGTTTGGCCAAACGCGTCTGGGACGCATGAAGAAAACACAGGTAAGCGCCGATACCAGCCCAGACGCAGATGTTGGCGATAAAAAGATAGTTCATGAAGGTACTCCGGTAACAATGAAGACAAATGACGCCCGAGGCGCCAGGAGAACAAACCGATCCGGATTCAAAGCTTTCCCTGACCAGGATTAATGTCCAAGCAGGGTTATTTCATCCATGAGGGCCTGGTAGCGCACAATGCGCCAACGGGCCAGAACCAGGGTCAGGGTGAGCAGCCCCCAGGCGGCCAGGGAAACAAACACCGTAACAAGCATCTCTGGTTCCAGTCCCCCGGATTGGCTGGCAAACACTGCCGGGTGAATACTGCGCCACATGCGGGCGGAAAAAAAGACCAGGGGTACATCCAGAAAGGCGATAATGCCGAGAACCGCGCATATTCTGGTGGACGAAGCGCCCCCAAGCCCACTGCCTCTCAGGATGAGGTAGCCGGCATACACGAACCACATGACCAGGGCCGTGCTCAATCGGGGATCCCATGTCCACCAGGTGTTCCAGGCCGATCTGGCCCAAAGGGATCCGGTAACCAGCGCCAGACCGCACAGCAGAACTCCCACCTCGGCACAGGCTGCGGCAAAGGCGTCCCAGGCAGGATGGTTGTTGCGCACAAGGACCATGATCGACCCGGCAAATACCCCGGCAAAGCAGACCAGAGCCCACCAGGCAAGGGGAAGATGAATATAGAAAATTTTCTGGACCAGCCCCATGGTCATTTCTTCAGGGGCGTACACCCAGATGAAATACTGGGCAACAAGCATGGCCGCTGTGGTGGCCAGGGGAAGAATCGCCCGGCACATGACTGAGAATGATGTCTTGTTCATAGACGTTTGGTCGTGGTAATGGTGCGGTTTTGGCGCCGGTTCATTCCGGCCCGTAGACATGGGGAAACAAAAGCATGGCCGCGCCGGCAAAAATGACGTCAAAAGCCCCGATGATGCCGAACCAGTCCGTGACCCCGGCAAGGGAGGCCCCCTGAAGCAACACCCCGCCCACCTTGACCCCGCCCAGGAGCAGCGGAAGCAGCAGGGGAAAAAGAATGATGCTCAGCAAGGAATCCCGGGTATCGTTGCCCTGGGATACGGCCCCCAGGAGGGATCCCAGGATGACCAGGCCGGCGTCAACACCACCAATCAATGCGAACAGTCCGACAGCAGACGTCAGGGTTTCCTGGGCAAGAAACACGATAATGGCCGGGATGAAACATACCTGGGCCATGACAAGCAGGGCCAGGCCGCCCAGAAGTTTCCCCAGCCACACGGTCTGAATGGGCATGGGCGTCATGATCAGGGCCATGCGGGTCTCATTTTCCTCTTCCAACCGATAGAGCATGGTAAAGATGAGAACCAGGGAAAAACAGGAGGCTATCCAGAAGATGGCTGCGGCTGACTGGGGAGCGATCCGTTCACCGGGTTCACTCGACAGGCTGAAAATGAACACCAGAAGAAGCCCCAGCAACACGGCCTGGAACAATCCGTTTCCGCCGGAAAGTACCTGGCGCAGGTCCTTGGCCGCAAGCGTCAGCCCTCTAGTGAACATCATGGCCACCCTCCGTGAACGCCCGGGTGGTTCCCCAGAAATCCATGGCCCTCCCGGCAAGACGAAGAACATGATCGGTTTGCGCGAGATCCCGGGAAATATCGTGGCTGACCCACATGATCCCGGCCCCGTTGTGCCGGGCCGTTTCAATTTCGTGGAACAGGAGCTCGCAGGAACCCGTGTCCAGACCTGTGGATGGCTCATCCAGAAGAATGACCCGGGGAGCGAGCAAAAGAATCCGGGCCAGGGCCAACCGCTGCGCCATGCCCCGTGAAAATCCCCGGGCTCGTTCAAAGGCATGGACCTTCAGGCTGACCCGCTCCAGCAATGCGAGAAGGTCCTTTTCACAGCGACCCAGACCGTACATCCGGTTCCAGAAGTCGAGATTCTGCACAGCGGTCATGGACGGATACACAAATGTCGCATGCCCCATATAGGCGATTTCATGATCACCCACATGACGGGCAACCTGCCCTCCGGAAGGACGAACCAGCCCGGCAACGCACTTGAGCAGAGTGGACTTGCCTGCACCGTTCTCCCCGGTCACGAGCACGGCCATCCCCTGTTCAAGGGAAAAGGCAACATGCTTGAAAACCAGTCGGGATCCATAAAAATGGTACAGATCCTGAACCGTTACAAGGACACGACTCATCGCCCCTCCCGGATCCCCACACTCAGGGCCTGATTGAGGCCCAAGGACTTGTTGTCCCGTGCATCCCCGGGTGCGCCCGAACAAGTCTGTTGCATGGGTAGTGTTCGCAATCCGTAAACATGCGCGAATGCTCCGCCAGAATTGTGCATGGGTCTCAACTCACCGAAGCCTCACGAGAAGAGGGTATCGACTCCCGCTGCCGTCGCAGACAAAAAAAGGCCATGAGACACATGAGGGTCCCGCCGATCCACAACCAGTTGACCAGAGGATGGATGCTGATCTTGATACTGATATTCTCGTCTTCGTCAAAACCAAGCAGGGTGGCGTACAATTCATCCCCCAGGGAGGGAATTATGGATACCTCGGCAAAGGATTGATCAAAGTTGGCGTACATGCGTTTTTGGGGCGTGAGAATACCCAGAGGTTTGCCGTTTTGGGCCACCATGAGCTGGGCCTCGTACGCGGTCATGGACGGACTGGGCTTGATGGCAAACCCCTTGTACAGAAATTCGTAGTCCCCGACCTTGAGCACTTCGCCCTTGTGCAAAATGGCCTCTTCATCCACCTGATACGGACCGGAAAAGGCAATGCCCAGGGCAACAAGGGCAACGCCCACATGGACTCCGTAGGCTCCCCAGGCCCACATCTGCTTGAGCAGGGAACGATTGATCAGGAACAGGGCCGCAATGGATACCAGCACGGCCACGGCAGAACTGGCGGCAAAAAGGGCCAGGGGTTTGACCATTCCGGCCAAAAACAACCCGCCGCCACCGAGAATCAGAGCTCCCAGAGTCAGGACAAGCCCCAGACGGCTCTTGAAACCGGATTTCCAGGCCAGCCAGGGGCAAAATCCCAGCAAAAGCACCACCAGGGACAGGGGAGGCAAACACACCCTGTTGTAAAAGTCAGGCCCAAGACCCACGGTGTTCTCGCTCCAGAGTCCGCTGATCACGGGCCAGTTGACCCCGAGAAAAACCATGCCCCCCAGAGCCAGAAGCAACCAGACCACCACAAGCAGAATACCGGGTTTGCTGAGCATGCCATCAAGTGCCCGACTCGGGTAGTGGCGACATCCGTGGATAAGGGTCAGCGTGACCCCAAGGGCCAGGAGCATGAAAACCAGCAGGGGCACTCCCACCCCGCCGGCCCCAAAGGCATGCAGGGACTGGATAAACCCGCTGCGAACAATGAAGGTTCCGTAAAAACACAAAAGCAGGGTCAGACTGGCCAGAAAAATGTTTGTTTTCAGAAGTCCCTTGCGGGTCCGGCCGATGAGCGCCGTGTGCAGCAGAGCCGTGGCGGCAAACCAGGGAATGAGGGAGGCGTTTTCCACCGGGTCCCAGGCCCAGTAACCGCCCCACCCCAGTTCCATGTACGACCACCAGGCCCCCAGAATGATTCCGGCTGTGAGGAAGATCCAGGCGATCAGCAGCCAGTTGCGGCAGCGATCAAGCCAGGCAAAGGGAGCACCCGTGAGACAATGGGCAAAGGCCAGACAACAGGGGATGGTGAATGCGGCGTATCCGATGAACAAAAGCGGTGGATGAAAAATCATGCCGGGATTCTGCAGCAGGGGATTCATGCCGTTGCCCTGGGCCGGGGGATTGACCAGCTGAACAAAGGGGTTGCTCACACTGGTCAAAAGCATCAGGAAAAAGCCCTGGACCAGGAAAAAAAACAGCCAGAACCATATCCTGGTTCGCTGTTCCATGAGCCGGTATCCGGGAGTGAAAATCATGATGGTCCCCAGAATCGCAAGCATGAGGGCCCAGAAGAGAAAGGATCCGTCCTGACCCGCCCAAAAGGCGGTGACCGCATAAAAGGTGGGCAAAAACGTATCTGTATATTCCTGAACATACAAAAAGGAAAAATCCCGATTGACCAGGGCCAGGGTGAGGATCCACGAGCTCAGGCACAAAAGGCCGGTGGTGGCCAATTGCCCCCGTTCCATCCAGACCAGCACCGAGTTGCGCTTGTTGGCCAGGTCAAGACACCCTTTGAGGGCAAGAAGCAAAATGGCCACAAGGGCCACGAAAAGGGACGCAAAAGCAATGGATTGCATAAGGAACTGGTCCTTTGGTGAAAAGGGTTGTTAACGATTGGACATATCCGGGGGCGCAACCAGGTCCCATATCACGGGCCTGTTTTCCGGACTGGGTCACAAGGTAGCGGGCCAGGATTGCAGCCTGTTGGAACGACCCGGCACCCCAAGGCAGCGAGTATTCCGGCCGGTATCAGGACGTTTTTTTCTTGTACTTGGAAGGGCATTTGGTCATCAAGGTCTTGGCCTTGAAGACCCGTGTTCCCGGATCCAGTCCCCCCTCCACGATGACTTCCACCCCGGGCTTGAAGGTGTCGGGAACAACGCCCCGGTAATGAACGGGCAGTGTTTGGGTTGCATCCTTCTTGTCCACCAGGACAAAGGAAAGCTCCATGGCATCGGAAGATCGCTCAAGGCCCTGGGTGGCCACGTTGCCAAACAGCCTCGCCTGGGAAAGCTGGGAACTGTCCATGGCCAGGGCCTCGGAAACATTCAAAAAATACACCGAGTCCTTGGAAAGGCCCGAGAACAAAAGATACCCGATGCCTGCAAAAAGGCAGGCAAAGGCCGTCAAGTAGATCCATTTCTGATTGGCTTGTTTGGTCATGGTTCAAGGGAGGTTAGGGTCAGGACTTCTTCTTGTTGCGCGCCGTATGCCCGTTAATCAGCTCTGCGCGCTGTTGCCTTGCAAATTCCCGCATGTCAACGACCTGATCGGTCTCATCCACGATTTCATTGCCCAGAATTTCCTCAAGCACATCCTCCAGGGTAACCACCCCGGCCAGCCCCCCGTATTCATCCAGAACCACGAAAAGATGCACCCTGGATTCGAGAAATCTGACCAGCAGTTTGTCCAGAGTCATGGTTTCGACCACGAAAAGCACCTGTTTCATCAGCTTGTTAAGGGGCAGATCGTCACGGTCGTCAGCCAGGGCCTCCATGACATCCCGGCGGTAAACCAGCCCGATGATATCCTCGGGATCATCATCCTCATACACGGGAATCCTGCTGTTGGGCCAGGAGGTGTTCAGTTCACGGGCCTGGGAAACCGTCAGATGGCTGGGCAGGGAAAAAATGACCGTGCGGGGAGTCATCACATCCCGAACAATCTTCTTGTCCAGGGTGAGGATGTTATGCATGGACCGTTCTTCATAGGGTTTGATGGCCCCGGCCCGACGCGTCAGGCTGATGGCCGCCAGAAGATCCTCTTCGGAACTGGTCGGTCCGGGCTTCTTGTGCTCCACAAAATGAACCAGCCAGTTGGTCAGCCAGATGGCCGGCTTGAACAGCCAGACCAAGGCAACCAAGGGCTTGGCCAGGGGCACGGCAAGATTCTTGGCGTAGACCACGCCGATGGTTTTGGGCAGAATCTCGGAAAAAATAAGAATGATCACCGTGAAAATCAGGGAGAAATAGACGAGGTGCTCCTCCCCAAACAGCCGCACGGCAATGGCCCCTGCAATGGCCGCGCCCGCGGTATGGGCCACGGTGTTCAATGTCAGGATGGCGGAAATGGGTTCCTTGATCTTTTTGCGCAGCTCCGAAAGGAGGATTCCCGAGGTCTTGCCGGCCTTGCGCAACCGCTCGATAAAACTCCATGGAACCGAGTACAAAACCGCTTCGGCAACGGAACAGAATGCCGAAATCAAGGTGGCCAGGGCTACAACGATGGCCAGTTCAAGCATAGCGGGAGAATCTCCGTGGTGAATGATGTGGGATAAAGGGTGGACAACACAAGGTGCATGAAAACGCCAGGAAACAAGGCAAAGACGCCCGACAACCCGCCTGCTGCCCGGCCCGGATATTCAGAGGATCCGACAGGACCTTTACTGCCGCCTCTCCTAGGTGCGCCGGCAGGCCTCACGTGGACCAAAAACACAAGTGCCCAGCCGGACCATGGTTGCTCCCTCTTCAATGGCAACCTTGTAGGTGTTGGACATGCCCATGGACAATTCTTTCATGGGGGCATGGGCATAATTCCGTTTCCCCAGGGTATCAAAAATCTTTCTGGCGGCCCTGAAATAGGGGCGGGAAACCTCGGGATCGCCGAACCGTGGCCCCATGGTCATGAGTCCCTGAATGGAGATATGGGACAGGGAGGCGGCCTGTTCAATGAGCTCCTCCACCAGGGGCAATTCCGGTGGCAGACCGGACTTGGTCCGTTCACTGCCTATGTTGATTTCCACCAGGACCGGCATGACCTTGTCAAGGCGTTGGGCACGCAGGTTCACGGCCTGGGCCTTTTTGAGGGAATCCACGGTCTGAATCATGTCAAAGACCGGCAGGGCCTTGTTGATCTTGTTGGTCTGGAGATCTCCGATCATATGCCAGGTCACCTTTGAGGCCCATTCACCCAGCTCCTGATGCATGGCCTCACCTTCCTGGACATAGTTTTCCCCCATATCCGTGGCTCCGGCCATGATGGCTTCCCTGACCTCTTCCCGGGTTCTGGTCTTGGCTGCCAGAACAATCCTGACATGGTCCGGTATTTCCTGCCTGATTCGTTGATAATTCTCGGTGATGCTCATCTGCTCATGCCCACGAGTGTGCTTGTTCAATATGTCCAAACATCAAAAAAATTGAATCCAATCAGATAGACAATATCATCCCGCTTGGCCAGAAACCGGCTCGCCCGGACCGGGAACACGGAAAAATATCCATTGTCCAGCATCCAGAAATCGTCTTCAGCGTATTGGATGATGGCAAAGGAGTGCCGTTGCTGTTCGAGCTGCACGGAAACAACCCCCAGGGCATCATCGGGAAACCCGGCGTCCCGGAGTCTGTGCATGAGAACAATGGCCTGATCCAGGCTGATCCCCTTGCCCTTTTGCAGGGTATCCGTGGAAACTTTCCACATCCCGTCCTCGCGGTGTTCCACCTCAAGCAGGGTCCTTCTGTGGATAGTCCGCATCTTGCCGATGTCAATCACGCCTCCGGATTTGCTCGGAACGCTGTCTTCAAAGGACATGGAAGCGATCTGTTTTTTCTGCCAGGCGACCACGTCGTCATACAGAACGCTGTTGGTCACGTTGTTCTTGCGCACAAAGGTGCGTTTTTTCTGTTTGAAACCATTGCCGACCATGCGCAGTGCGGATCTGGAGCCAAGAATGTAGTAGCGAGCAATGTTCATCTTGATATCCTTACAATATACCATGCTGCAGGACCAGAAACATGTGCCCGGCCCGCAAAATCCGTTCGGAGTTACCTCAAGGTTGTTGCGGAATACCTCATTTCCCTTCACCGGTCCAATGGGAATTTGGCGGCAAATACGACTGGCCGCGTGATTGCCCCTGAACACGGGGAACATCGCAACCAGTCTGAAACGCCTTTGTTGTCGGCATATCCTGCCGGAGATCTTGCGTCTTGGGGCAGGCTCCTTTATCTTGCTGCAAGGTGTTACGACCTCCATGCCCTTGCAAGGTGTTCGCGGCATCGCCCACTCCCCGGGTACGGGGATGTCTGTCGTGCACACCCAGAGCGCTTTTCAACCATCAACAGGCAGAAAATCACATGAAAACTCCTTCACGCAAAAGCCATTTTCCCTCGGCCCACGAAGACGCCCAATCTGCTGTTCTTCACAAGGGCACCCCTCAATGCACGTCACCCTCCTACAGACTGGCCTTTCAGGACAACGACTTCATCCTCCGCGATGAACTCAGGCCGGTTCGGTTGCAGCTGGAACTGATGAAAACCGAACTCCTGCTCCAGGAACACAACATCCAATCGACCATTGTCATCTTTGGAAGCGCCCGGCTCAAGGAGCCCGAAGAGGCAAAAAAGGACGTCGAACGCCTGGAACAACTCTGTGCATCATATCCCGACCAAGACGAGTATGCCGTGCGTCTCAGACGGGCCCGAAACGGACTCAAATATTCGAAGTACTATGATGAATCAAGAAAGCTGGGCCGGCTCATCTCCCAAAACACCGAGGACAACAGCCTGGTGGTCATCACCGGAGGCGGTAACGGGATCATGGGTGCGGCCAACCGGGGAGCCCATGACGTGGGGGCCAAGAACATCGGCCTGAACATTGTCCTCCCCTTTGAACAGCGGCCCAACGAGTACATCACCCCGGAACTTTCCTTCCAGTTCCACTACTTTGCCATCAGGAAGATGCACTTTCTCATTCGGGCCCGGGGCATGGTCGCCTTTCCCGGCGGATTCGGCACCATGGACGAGCTCTTTGAAAGTCTGACCCTCATCCAGACCGGCAAGATCAAGCCCTTTCCGGTCCTTTTGTTTGGTCGGGAATTCTGGGACTCGGTCATCAATTTCGAGGCATTGGTTGAAGCGGGAACCATTTCCGAAAAGGATCTGGACATCTTCCAATACGTGGAAACAGCCACCGAGGCATGGGAAATTCTCTCGGCAGCCAACGGGCATTGATTCCCCAGCACACAACGTATCCCGGCAACCAGGTGCGCCTGCCATGGTCCAGCTTTCTTTTGCCGGGATCATGGCACCCCGCCGGGCAAGACAGCAGGGCCAGGCCAGCCTCAAGGACCTGCCGGCACTTGAAGGTTGGGCAAAGTTTGCGTAGTCACTCCATCTTGCACCTGGGCCATGTACTCCCTGCCCTTGATCACCCTTTAACAAGCCATGTTGCGGAGCATCTTTCTTGAACGCCCATGCCTCTCTTTTCACCTGCCAGGCCACAGACGGTTCGGCACGCGCCGGCACCCTCATCACCCCGCACGGAGTCATACAGACACCCATCTTCATGCCCGTGGGAACCCTGGGAACGGTCAAAAGCCTTGACCCCCATGATCTGTATGCCATGGGTGCCCAGATCATCCTGGGCAATACCTACCATCTCTATCTGCGTCCGGGCGACGAAATGATCGCCCGAAGGGGCGGACTGCACAAGTTCATGCGCTGGGACAAGCCCATCCTCACGGACAGCGGCGGATTCCAGGTCTTCAGTCTGGCGGGTCTGAGAACCATTACCGACGATGGCGTGGAATTCTCCTCCCACATTGACGGGTCCAAGCACTTCTTTTCCCCGGAAAAGGTCATTGCCATCCAGACCAACTTGGGGTCGGACATCATGATGGTCCTGGACGAATGCGTGCCCTATGGGGCGGATCACGACTACACGGCCAAATCCCTCAAAAAGACCACGGCATGGGCCAAACGGTGCCGTGCCGCCTATACCCGGGGGGAAACCGGCAACCAGCTCATGTTCGGGATCGTCCAGGGGGGATTTTTCAAGGACCTGCGGACCCAAAGTGCCCGGGAGATCACGGCCATTCCCTTTGAAGGGTACGCCATTGGCGGATTGAGCGTGGGCGAATCCAAAAGGGAAATGCTGGACATGCTCGAACACACCACCCCGCTTTTACCCAGTGAAAAGCCCAGATATCTCATGGGCGTGGGTGCTCCCATGGATCTGGTCAACGGCATCAGAAACGGCGTGGACATGTTCGATTGCGTGCTGCCCACCCGCAACGCCCGCAACGGGACCCTGTTCACCTCCCTTGGCAAAGTGAATATCAAGCGGGCCCAGTACCGGGAAGACGACAGCCCTCTTGATCCCCATTGCTCGTGCTACACCTGCCGGAACTTTTCCAAGGCCTATTTGCGCCATCTCTATGTTTCCAGGGAACTGCTCTCCTACCGGCTGAACTCCATCCACAACCTGCATTTTCTCCTGGACCTGGTCAAAAAGGCCCGGAAGGCCATCTTTGAAGGCCGATACGAAATGTTTTACAAACACTGGCAAACCATCTATCCGGAATGACCATGTGCTCCTCCATGCACCTCGTACCCATCGGACAGGTCCGGTCTCCCTACAGGAACCGCAGGGAGTGCCCCAAGCAGGCCTCCAGCAGCGACCCTGCCTCGCGTATTGAAATAGCCCCAAAATACATGCCGGCCCTGCACCGCCTGGAAATCGGACAGGAGATCATTGTTCTGACCTGGCTGGATCAGGGTGACCGCAACGTGTTCCAATGCCACCCCAAGGGCGATCCCCAACGGGCCATGCACGGTGTATTTGCAACCCGTTCTCCCGACCGGCCCAACCCCATCGGTCACCACCAGGTAACCATACGGGATATCCGGGACAACGTCCTTGTGGTCCATCCCATGGAGGTTCTGGACACGACCCCGGTTCTGGATATCAAGCCGGTTCTGCTGCCGGGGAGTCATCCGGATACGGCCCTGCCTGATCCGGCAATGGCACAGGCCATCATCCGCACGGGCCGGGACGGCTGGATGCGGGGATTGTTCAACGGCATGAACGGCAACATCAGCCTGCGCTCGGGCCGGCACATGCTGATCACGGGAACCGGGAGCGCCAAAGGGCATCTGGCCACCAGGGACCTGACCTGCATGGATCTGGAGACCAGCGAAACCGTGTCCGGTCCCCTGCCGTCTTCCGAAACCCCGGTGCATCTCTCCATCTATGACCACCAACCCCGGGCCTCGGCCATTGTTCACACCCACCCGCCCCATCTGCTGGCCCTTTCCCTGTCCTGTCATACGGGCAGCCTCCTTGATCTTCCCCTGTTCGAAGGCAAGGTATTCGCGGACAGGCTGACCACGGTCCCAGCCCTGGCACCGGGCACGACTGAACTGGGTCAGGCCGTGGGCCACGTATCCCGGGCCCACTCCTGCATTTTCATGGAAAATCACGGCCTTGTGGTGTGGGCCCCAACCCTGGTCCAGGCATTGGCCCTGACCGAAGAAATCGAGAGCCTGGCCCGCATCCGTCTCTTGCACACGGGATGACCGGTTGCTGATCGTCAAGGTAGCCTAACCTCAAGAACCACGGATCACCAAGTGCGTCACCTCTGCTTCCTGATTATCCTGCTCGTTACCATTACTCCCTGTCATGCCATGGGAGCAGACCATCCTGTCCGACAACGACTTTTGGTCCTCAATTCCTATCATCCCGGCTACGCATGGTCAGACAGCATCATGGACGGCCTCTTCAGCAGCCTGGAGCCGAACGAAGACAAGCTGAACATATATCTTGAGTACATGGACACCAAGCACCATAACAGTGACATCTACTTTGAGAAACTCCGCTCCCTGTATTACCACAAATATCACGATCTCCACTTTGACCTCATTGCCGCCTGCGACGACAACGCCGTCAACTTCCTGCTCCGCTACAAGAACGACCTCTTTCCGGGAACGCCTGTTTTCTTTTGTGGCATCAATGATGCTCACACCATGGGCAAAGCCGTCCACATGGGCATGCAGGGCATTTACGAAGAGTGGCGGGACAAGGAAACTATAGACCTGGCCCTGAAACTCTTTCCCCAAACAAGGACCGTTGCGGTCATAGCCGACCAAACCGCCACGGGAAAGGCCGGAGCCCACCGAATACATCAACTGGCAACCTCCTATGCCCCCGAAGTAGAATTCGTCTTCATCCCCACCAAAAACATCGCCCATATCCAGCAAAGCCTGGCCGCTCTTCCCCTCAATACCATCATCTTGTTCGTGCATCTGTTCAGGACCGAAGATAACAAGTGGTATTCCTACAAACAGGGTGCAGCGGCCATTAAGGCCATTACTGACAAGCCCATTTTCACGGTCTCGGATTTCAGCGTGGTCCCAGGTGTTGTTGGGGGACATGTGATCAGCGGCTACCATCAGGGGAAGACCTTGGGCAACATCATCAAGGCCTCCCTGTTTGACCATTCCCTGAAGACACCCATAGACCACGCAATGCCCCTGGACACCAAAATTTTTGACTACCATGGCCTGCAACGTTTCGGCATTGATCTTTCCCAACTTCCCGCAGGCAGCGTCATCATCAACAAACCTTTCAGCTTTTATGACACCTATAAAGTCTGGATATGGATAACCATTGTATTCATCTCCCTTGAAACCCTGCTCATTGTCCTGTTTGCCCTGAACCGGCGGCATCTCAAAAAGGCCCAACAGGAGGTTTTGGAAACCAACCAGCGCCTGGATCTGGCCATCAAGGGAACGGAACAGGCACTGTTTCATTGGGACGTTGGGGACGACACCATTGCCTTCAAATACTTTTGGAAAGATATTCTCGGGTATCCACGGGAACTTGGATCCCTCACCCTTGAACAGTGGCACCAGCATGTTCATCCCGAAGACATCCCGCTGCTGGAGACCACCAGAAAGAATCATCTCCAGGGAAAAAGTCCCTATTATGAGCAAGAATTCAGGGTTCGTAGGGCAGACATGACATGGTGCTGGCTCATTGTCCGCGGCAGAATCATGGCCAGGGATCATACGGGTGCACCACGCCAGATCACCGGTACCCTGAGAGATATCACTCCCCGCAAAAAAGGTGAACAGGCACAACAACGTTTGGTGGCCGCCCTGGAACAATCCGAAGAGGCCATGGCCATCTGCGATACCCGGGGCATGATTTTCTTCATCAACCAGACCTTTGCCGATTTCCATCAGGTTGTCCCGGAACATGTGCGTTCCACCTCCATTCGGGACATTGCCCCCCTGTTCAATTTGGAACCCATGTGGGACAACCTGAACAAGGATAAACACTGGCGGGGACGCACCAAGCACACCCGGGACAACGCCCCATGCGACCTGGAAGTCAAGGCATCGCCCATCAAGGATGCCCACGGCAAAACCACATGTTATATTTTCAGCCATCGGGACATTACCAGGGAGATCAAGCTGGAGGTCCAGCTCAGACAGGCACAGAAAATGGAAGCTGTTGGCCAGCTTGCCGGCGGCATCGCCCATGACTTCAACAACCTGCTCCAGGTCATTTTGGGTTATACGAGCAAAATCATCAATAATCACGGCACAGTGGCCGACAACCGGTCCAGGCTGGAAAAAATTACTGATGCATCCCAAAAGGCCGCCCACCTTATCAAACAGCTCCTCATTTTCAGCCGGCGGGAAATGATTGCCCGGCACCCCATTGATGCCAACAAGACCATTCAGGACGTACTCGGTCTGCTCAAACGAACCATTGGGGAACAAATCACCATCAACTTTACCCCGACACCATCCGTGCCCCTGATCAAGGCCGATACGAACCAGATCCACCAGATCATCATGAACCTGTGCGTCAATGCCCGTGATGCCATGCCCCAAGGGGGGACCATTAACATCACAACCGCCCTCGTCAGCCCGGATGCGGCATTTGTCAGGGATCACCCGTGGTCCAGACCGGGCGATTTCGTGTGCATTGAGGTTGGTGATTCGGGCACAGGCATGCAGCCCGAAACCCGGGAACACATCTTTGAACCCTTTTTCACCACCAAGGAAACAGGCAAGGGCACGGGACTCGGGCTGGCCACGGTCTACGGCATCGTCAAGAGCCACAATGGCATGATCCACGTGAAGTCGCACCCCGGACAGGGCACCACCTTTCAAATCTTCCTGCCTGCCACCAGTGCCAATAACCAACACCAGACAACCGAATACAAGATAACCAGCGTTTCTGCGATCCGATCCGCCACTATCCTTGTGGCCGAAGATGACGATATGGTCCGATCCCTGACCCTGGAAGTGCTGACAGATGCCGGGTACACCCTTCTGGAGGCCACCAATGGAGCGGAGGCTGTAGAGCTTTTCAAACGCAACCAGGATATGATCGATCTGCTTCTTCTGGACGTGATCATGCCCGAGATGACCGGGCACCAGGCCTGGAAAAAAATCCACGAACTACGCCCGGACATTCCCACCATTTTCTGCAGCGGATACAGTTTCAATGAGCTCCGGGAAACAACACTCCTCACGGAAAAAGGCTGGCTGATTCAAAAACCCTACTCCCCGGATCAACTCATGCAAACCATTGCCAACGCCCTCACGTCCTCGGGCAATGAATGACCCGCATACCCTTGCCAGGGGATACCGCCATGAAAGAACCAACCCACATCATTGTTCTCACCACCTGCCCGTCTCCAAAAGAGGCGAAACAACTGGCAGCCGGCCTTGTGGAATGCGGGCTGGCAGCCTGCGTCCAATGCTCGGCCATTACCAGCACCTACACCTGGCAGGGCAGGGTAACCAGCGAACAGGAAACCCAGGTCTGGATCAAGACGAAAAATTCCCTCTACACCCGGGTGGAAAACTTCATCCAGCGTGTTCACCCCTATGATGTTCCGGAGATCCTGGCCCTGCCGGTCATTGGCGGCTCCAGGACGTATCTGCAATGGATTGATCAGGTCACCCAAAACGATTGATCATCCGCCCCTTCATCCAACCCCAAGGATTGTTCCATGCAACAGGACCGACGATTTCGCATCGCATCCAGGGAAGCCCTTTGGTGCATCCTTTTGACCCTGGCCAACTTCGTGTGGTGGTACGGTTTCGCCTATGGACTGGGCAGTGGCCCGGCTGAATCCTTCACCTTCATCCTCGGCCTTCCGGCCTGGTTTTTCATGAGCTGTGTGGCCGGATTTCCCCTGTTTGGCATCCTGGCCTGGATCATGGTCAGATTCGCCTTCACCGACATGCCCCTTGATCCCGAATCTTCCGAAGACCCAAGGACGCATCAATGACAGTCAATCTGGAAGTGCTCATCCCCCTGGGAATCTATCTGATCTTTGTCTATCTGCTGGCTGTCTACGCCAACCGGGTACTTTCCCGTTCGGGCAATTTTCTGCAGGAATACTTCATTGGCAGCCGGTCCATGAACGGCATCATGCTGGCCATGACACTGGTGGCCACCTATATCAGCGCCAGCAGTTTCGTGGGCGGCCCGGGCGTGGCCTACAAAATGGGGCTGGGATGGGTGCTCCTGGCCATGATCCAGGTGCCCACGGCCTGGCTGACCCTGGGAGTGCTGGGCAAAAAATTCGCCATTGTGGCCCGGCGTATCGACGCGGTGACCATCAACGACTTTCTGTGGGCGCGCTATGAGAACCGGGCCGTGGTCATCCTGGCCACCCTGAGTCTGGTCATCTTCTTTATCGCCGCCATGGTCGCCCAGTTCATTGGCGGGGCCCGGCTTTTCGAGACAGCCACGGGTCTTCCCTATCATGTCGGGTTGACCATCTTTGCCGTCACCGTGATTTTGTACACGACTCTTGGGGGCTTCAGGGCGGTTGTGCTCACGGATGTGGTCCAGGGCATTGTCATGCTCCTGGGTACGGCAGCCCTTTTTGTCGGCATTGTGAACGTGGGCGGCGGCATGACCGCCATTGTCCAGAAGATGCAGGCCATTGATCCCGGTCTGATCACGCCTTTTGGCCCCAAGGCCTTTCTGGCCAAACCATTCATTCTCTCCTTCTGGGTCCTGGTCTGCTTCGGAGTCATCGGCCTGCCGCACACGGCCGTGCGCTGTTTCAGCTACAGGGACAGCCGGTCCATGCACACGGCCATCGTGGTCAGCACCTTTGTTCTCGGCTTCCTTGTTCTGGGCATGCATTTGTGCGGCGCCCTGGGCAGGGCCATCATTCCGGATCTGACCGTGGGCGACAAGATCATGCCCGCCCTGAGCCTGGCCATTCTCCCGCCCGTGGTGGCCGGAATCTTCCTGGCCGGTCCCCTGGCCGCCATCATGTCCACCATTGATTCCCAGCTCATTCTGGCGTCCGCCACCCTGATCCGCGACCTGGCCGTCAAACACATCCCCATGCAGCAACCGGCTGACGACTCCAGACTGCACAAACTGAGCTTCTACTGCACAGCCCTTTTGGGAATCATCGTATTCATGGCCTCGTTGCGGCCGCCCGACCTGATCGTGTGGATCAACCTGTTTGCCTTTGGAGGGATGCAGGCCACCTTTCTCTGGCCCGTTGTTCTGGGGTTGTACTGGAAACGGGCCAATGCCCAGGGCGCCCTCTGCTCCATGATGGCGGGCCTTGCCACCTATTTTGCCATGGTCATCTGGGTCAAACGATTCATGGGCATGCATGTCATCGTGCCCACCCTGGCCATCTCCCTCATCGCCTTTGTCGTGGTCAGCATGAAGACCCGGGAACCCCGCAAGCATATTACCCGAATATTCTTTCAGAAAATATCGCAATAAGACCGCTTGGATTTGTTTTCCGGAGATGGGGAGGGGAAATTCTGATCCTGATCCTGCAACAGTTTAGTGAAGACCCGATTAAACCACTTGCTGGGCAAGCTGAATATCTTCGGGCGCCATCTTCCTGAAACCATCTCCAGGGGACAATTGACCTTTTCCCAAAGAAACCAAACCTCGCGCAGGATTTTGAAACCCAAGGCGGTTTTACGAAACGGCTTTACAAAGTGCGTACTGCCAAGCAAAGGGGAACACTTGAGCACAAGAAACAGGCGTGTTGGCTCCTTCAAAAGGGTGTGACGGACAGATCAAATCTGACACTATAACGAAAAAAGCCGGGAACAATGTTCCCGGCTTTTTTCGTATGGGTAGAATTCATGCTGTGTTCATTTGCCCCTGCAACGCAGTATCTCAATGGCATCAACAATGACCATGTACAGGGAGGGCACCAGAACCAGGGTGATCAGGGTGGCAAAGACGATGCCGAATCCCAGGGAGATGGCCATGGGGATGAGAAATCGGGCCTGCCTGGAAGTCTCGAAAATCATGGGAGCCAGACCGCCAAAGGTGGTCAATGTAGTCAGAATGATCGGCCGAAACCGGGCAACACCGGCAGAAAGGACCGCATCATGGGCATTCATCCCGTTTTCCTGACGCTTGCGGTTGGCAAAATTGATGAGCACCAGGGAATCGTTGACCACCACCCCGGACAGGGCAACAATACCGAACAGGCTCATGAGGCTCAGGGAATATCCCATGAGCAGATGACCGAGGACCGCACCCACAATGCCGAAGGGGATGCTGACCATGATGATCAACGGCTGGGCATAACTGCGGAAGGGCACGGCCAGGAGCCCGTAGATGACAAGCAAGGCCAGAAGCAATCCTTCCACAAGGCTGGACATGGACTCGCGCATGTCGGCCTGCTTGCCCTCGAACCCGTAGGAAAGGCCGGGATACTTCTCAACCAGCCAGGGCAGGCTCTCGGCCATCAGGGCATTGAGGATTTCGTTGGCCTTGCTCTGGGGAATGACATTGGCAGTCACCTCCACGGTCCTTCGCCCGTTATGCCTGTCAATGGTGGTATACGCCCGGCCCGGTGTCATGGTCACGGCCTCGCGCAGGGGGATCTCCACTCCCGAAGGCGTCCGGAGAATGAGTTCTTCGATATTGTGCTCCAGAACCCGTTCGGATTTGGGCAGCCGGACCATGACCTTGACCTCGTTTCTGCCCCGCTGCTGGCGCAGGGCCTCGGCCCCGTAAAAGGCATACCTCACCTGTCTGGCCACATCTTCGGCCCGAAGTCCCAGCCCCCGGGCGGAGTCGCGAATTTTGAAATCATACTGCCGTTTGCCCGGAGAAAATCCGTCATCAATGTCCTTGACGTTGGGATAGACTTCCAGCTCACGGGCCAGTTCTGCACTGGCCTTTTCCAGAACATTGATGTCCCGGTGGCTGAGCTCCACGGTCAGGGACTTGCCCGAACCCGGCCCTCCGGAATCCGATTCATAGGTAATGTATTCCAGACCCACCAGATCGCCAACACGTTCGCGCCACATGCGGGTGAAATCGGCCGTGCTCACGGGCCGAACCTCGGGATCGGTGAGATAGACCCGAACCTCGGAGGTGGAGCCCCCGTCCATGATGCGGGCAAAAATACCGGTGACCAATTGGTCCCCGCCATTTTCTTCTCCCACTTCCCTGCCGGCATCCACCAGGATTTTCTGGATCTCCTTGGTCTTTTCCACGGCCGTTCCATAGGGAAGCACGGCAGTCACCTTGGCATAGTCGGCCTCGATCTTGGGGAACAGGGTCAAGCCCATGCGACCGCTTTGCACGTATCCGACGGTCACCAGCAGGATGGCCACGCCCACCGACATGGTCAGATACCTGTACTTGAGGGTCAGATCCAGAAACGGACCGTACTTGGTCTTGACCACATGAATGAACCACTTGCTGAAGCGCTGTTGCATGCCGTGCATCCAGCCGGTGATCCCGCTGCGGCGCCGGTCACGCTGATGCCCCAGATGGGCCGGAAGCACGAGCAGACTTTCCACCAGGGAAACGGCAAACACGCTGACAACCACCAGGGGAATCTGTCTGAAAACCTTTCCCATGACCCCGGGCACAAAATACATGGGCATGAAGGTCACCACATTGGTCAGCACGCTGAAAGTCACGGGCATGGCGATTTCCCGGGCCCCCTGGATGGCAGCGTCCAGAAAGGACATGCCCTTCTGGTGGTAATTGTACACGTTTTCGCCCACCACAATGGCATCGTCCACCACAATACCCAGGGTAATGATGAAGGCGAACAGGGAGATCATGTTGATGGTCACCCCAAACCCGGGCAAAAGCAGCAGCGAGCCCAGAAAGGAGATGGGAATGCCCATGCTTACCCAGAACGCAAGGCGGGCCTCGAGAAACAGGGCCAGGCACAGAAACACCAGTCCAAGCCCCATGTAACCGTTGGTGAGCAACAGTTCGAGACGCTGCTTGTAGACATTGGAACGATCCTTCAAGATGTTCAGGGAAAGTCCCTGGGGAAGGATCTGCCTGAAGGTCTCGACATTGCGTTTGACAGCGTCGGCCACATCAATGGGTGTCTGGTCACCAATTCTATAGACATCAATGAGGACGGCCGGCTGCCCGTCAAACGAGGCAAAGATGTCACTGTCCTCAAACCCGTCATTGATCTCGGCGATATCCTCCAGCAGGACACTGGTTCCGTCATTGCCGGTGATGATGGGAATTTTGCCGAACTCCCGTCCGTAATCCTTGCGTTCCTTGACCCGGACAAGAATTTCTCCACCACTGGTTTTGATCCCGCCACCGGGAAGGTCAACCGAGGCCTTGTCAATACGGGCAGCCACTTCGGCAATGGTCAGATTGTACCGGCGCAGGTTTTCCTGGGGGACCTCCACGCTGATTTCGTAATCGCGCACGCCGTGAAGCTCCACTTGGGTGATGTTCGGGTCCTGGATCAAGCGGTCCCGCAAATCTTCTGCCGTTTCCCGCAGCACCCAGTCGGATTGAGCACCATGCAGGGCAAGGGACACGACTTCGCGCTTGCGGGACACGATGGTCACGCTGGGTTCTTCGGCGTCATCAGGAAACGAGGTGATCCTGTCCACTTCGCTCTGGATGTCCTGGGCAAGACGCTGGATATTTTCTCCTTCAACGATCTCAACGATAACCGATCCCGAGCCCTCGCTTGCCGAAGATGTGACGTCATCCACACCGTCGAGGCCCTGAACGGCCTCCTCAATGGGCAGGATGATCCCTTTTTCAACCTCTTCGGGACTGGCTCCGGGATAGGCAACGGTCACGCTGACCATATCCAGATCGAAATCGGGAAAGACCTCCTGCTTGATATGACTGCCTACGATCAACCCGCCGATGAGACAGACGATCATGATCAGATTGGCGGCAACGGAATTGCCAGCCATCCATGCAATGGGACCCTTGGAGGAGGTGGAAAACGTGCTCATGAGTTCTTCGCGCTCCCCTTGATGGTACCTGTGGCGGCCCCGGATACCTCATCCGCGATCCGTACTTCCATGCCCTGAACCGGAGCGGCGATATCCGAAAGAATGATCTGCTCTCCATCCTGCACGCCTCCGGCAAGATAGACCACATGGGCATCACGCCAGACAATCTCCACAGAACGGATGTCCAGGGTGTTCTTCCGGGTGGCTATCCAGATGGTATTGCCATCACGCAGGGCATCCCTGGGTATGGCAACCACATGTTCGAGAACCCGGCCCAAAATGTCCACATGTACATATTCTCCCAGCAAAAGGGGCACCTGGGAAGGATCGTTCTCCTTGAGAAAAAGGGGGTCATCCACCCGCACAAGCACCCTGGCCATGCGTCCCTGGGATTCGATATCCCCGAGAAGCCGGATGACCTGACCGGTTCGCGCGTTGTCTGTCACGGCCGAACGGATGCGGGCCGTGCTGCCGGTACCCGCTGCCCCCTTGGGCACCTTGATCCATGACAGCCGGTCACGAGGGATGGAGGTCTCCACCCAATAGGCATCCGTGCCCACAAGGGTTGCAATCGTTGTTTGCGTGGACACCTGGGCACCCAGATCAACGTTCTTTTCCAGAACAAGACAATTGAACGGGGCAACCACCGATGTCCTTGCAAGATCAAGTTCGGCCTGCTGAAGATCCAGACGGGCCTTGGTCACATCGGCCTGGGCCTGCTCCAATTGAGGCTTGCGCAGAGCAAGGGTCGCCTCTTCCGACGACATGTTCCGATTCCCACGCAACAGCTCCCACTCTTTCCGGGCCACGGCCTGCTGCCCCTGTTCCAGGGCCAGGGCCGCCTTGGCCTGCACCAGGGCCATTTGTTTCTGTTGCACGTTCAACTCAAAATCCTTGGGATCAATGCCCGCCACACGGGTTCCCTGAGCCAGGATCCCGCCCGGCTCGAATCCCCGGGCCAGATGGACAATGCGGCCCGCCACCTGGGGGCTGAGCACGGTCTCCCGCGCGGGCACAACCGTTCCCATGGCCTGGATAACGACCTGTTCCTTGCCGAAGGCGGCCTTCTGCACCGTCACCAAGGGTGCCAGGGTGATCCGGGCCTTTTTCGTGGGCTTGGGCCTTGAGTCGAGAAAATACTTGGCTCCCAAGGCCCCCAGAACGACAATGACCACAGGCAGGAGAAAACCGAAGATCTTCCTGCACCACTGTCTGCGTATGCTGTTTGATTCCGTCATGATTGTCCTTGTTCACTGGTATGCGTGGTGTCCATGGTCGGCGTGACCGCTTTGTCATGGATCGATGTCTGCGCCTGCTCTTCCAGCTTGCGATACCATGTTCCCCCCAGTGCCCGATGCAGGCCCACCTGATACAAAAGCAGATCGGCCTGGCCCTGGACCAGGGTTCGTTCCAACGACTGCACGTTCAGGAGGCTGGTCAGTACAGTCAAATAGGTGACCACCCCGTTTTCATAGCGCTGCCTGGCCTGCTGCAAGGTCATCCGGGCGATGTCCAGTTGCTTCTGGGTGGCCGCAAGATAGGCCTGCTGCTTGTCAATGTTCACCAGGGCGTTTTCCACGTCCCGGACCGCTTCCATGACAGTCTGCTGATACGCGGCCAGACGTTCACGAGCCACAGCCCGGGTTCTGTCCACTTCGGCCGATCGACGATTGCCGTCAAAAATCGGCCCAGTCAGCCCTGCGGCCAGATTGGCCAGCCAATTGTCAAACAGGGTGTTGAACTGATCACTGGAATATTCAGCCCTGCCCGTTATGGTGATGGCGGGAAGTCGATCAGCCCGGGCACTGGCGATTTCCCACTGGGAAGACTTGAGACGCAGCCCGGCGGCCCGCACATCGGGACGGCTGGCCAAAAGATCGGCCGGAATGCCTGTGCCGGGCAGAGGCAGGGGCTCGGGCAGACCATGGCCGGTCAGACCGAGATCAAAATCAGGCGATTTGCCCATGAGGACCGCAGTTTCATGCATGAGCACCCGTTCCCGGGCTTCAAGTGTGGGAAGCATGGCCCGGGAACGGGCCAGTGCCTCGCGTTGCTGCAAAACATCCAATGCGGTGGAAAGAGAATTGTCGAATCGCAGTTCCAGAACCTCAAGATACCGCTCATTGGTTTGAATCTGCTCCTTGACCAGGGCCTGCTCCCCGCGCACCTGGAGAATCTCGACCCAGTTTTCGACAATCTGACCGGACAGGGTCATGAAGGCGGTGTGCACATCTTCCTGGGTGGCCTGGGCTTCAAGGCGCTCGGCCTCACGCGTGGACCCGATCCGGTCCCAGAGATCCAGTTCATACTGGGCGGCCAGCCCCAGGGAATGCTCCTTGGTGGTCGTGTATGTCTGCCCGCTGCTGGAACCATTTTTCCACTTCTGCCGGGTATGAGACGATCCCGCCTCCAGGGAAACCGAGGGAACAAGGGAAGCCCCGGCCTTGAGGGCTGAAGCCCGGGCCTGGTCGAGACGGGCCCGGGCCTGACGGATGGAAAACCCCTGACTGAGGGCAATATCCATCAACCGATCCAGTTCGCTGCTCCCGAACTCCTGCCACCAGGGCATGCTCAGGGTAGCATTCTCGACATACAGCGAATACCTGGCAGGAAGATCCGGCAGGGCGATGTCCGCTGATCGGGGTGCAAAGGGAGCACAACCCGTCACGACAACCAGAATGATGACAAATGACAAACAAAGCGACAACCGCATGAGAGGTCCTTAGGTAACAAGAGCCCGGATGACTCGATGATGAAATAAAGGTATGACGCAACTTGCTGGAAAAGTTCAATTCTCACATGCCAAGACGATCCTGCATACAATCAATGACCCGGCCTTGGCAACACCGGGACACGGCAGTCAGGAACCCTCATATGCCCCTGGGGTACCCGGCTCCAGGAACAAAGCCCAAGCAAAAATCAAACCATATTTTAGAAATTACTAACCACTTAATATAACAATAAAAAAATTTATCGTTTTTCGACCCATGTTGCACCTGGTCGATTTTTATACACCACGCGCGTTGCCATGGCTATTTTTTATACGTTTTATCCTCTTTATCTGCTCCTGTAATCAGAAAAGCACACATGATACGCGCGTATCATGTGTGCTTTTCTGATTACAGGCAAGGCAGCCATCACTTACGAGGACGCATCCTTGTCACTGGAAGACGTCTCGTCCTTGTCCCTGAGGGTGTGCTGGGCCATGGGACAGGCTCTGCAGGCCTCGCCGTCCTCGGTTCCCGAACAATTTCCCGGGCAGCCCGAACAGCCGAGTCCTTTCCTGCGCACGAACCGACTGATGATGTACACGGCGGCGATGATGATGATCACATAAACAAAAATACTGTCCCAGGACATGGTCAACCTCGTCTTTGTATCTCGGGATTGCTGCAACATGAACAATCCCCGAACGTTGAACCCTTTTGGACGCGGATGATCAGGCAACCATGATCGTGTCCGCGATTTCCCGGGACAAGGTCACGCGTCCGCCCCGGACTCCAACGACCAGCGAGCTGTCGTTATTGCTGACTACATTGATCTCGGTTCCAGGCAGGATGCCCATGGCCGCCAAATGACCAATCAACTGTCGGTTCGATTTCATGCAGGCCACCAATCGCTTTTCACCTCTTTGAAGCTTGGAAAGAGGACATTGGGCCCTCAAACTGCAACCCGAGCACTTGCCGTGTCGCCGTATTCCCCGTCGTCTGCACCGTTTGCCTGAAAACATATTCCCTACCCCGCCATGGTCATGAAGTACACCCTGATGAAAGTTAGGAGTAACGAATTTCTTTTGAGAGGTCAAAGAAAATCATGTCTGCCCCAGGATTATCCACTCATGGCCGATCCGGCCTGATAAATAATCACGGCCAGGATGTAGGCAAGCAAGGTATTGAAAACAACCGCAAAAACAGCCCATTTCCAGCTGGATTCCCGAGCCATGGCAATCACCGTGACAAAACAGGGGGCATACAGGAGAATAAAGGTCATGCATCCGATGACCGCAGGAATGGTCCAGTGGGGGTCGCTTTTGAGACGTTCCCCCAGGGCTGCGGGATTTTCGGGATCAACTTCGGCCATGGAATAGGCCGTCCCCAAGGTGGAAACAATGACTTCCTTGGCCGCAAAACCGCCCAGCACGGCAATGTTCATCTTCCAGTTGAAGCCGGCAAGCGAGGTCGCGGGCAGCAAGGCATCGCCGATACGGCCGGCAACCGTATTGCGCAAGGCCATTTCCGCCTGTTCTCCGCGAATGACATTGATCTTCATCTCCTGTTCTTGCGGAGAAAGCTGCTGATCCTGCATGACAGCGGCCACCCGGGCATCAAAGGACTGAATCTTCTCGGCCGGAAGCCGGGGAAAGGTCATGGCCGCCCAGATAAGAATGGAAATGGCCAGGATGACCGTGCCGGCCTTCTTGATATACTGCCAGGTTCTTTCCCAGGTATGCATCCATAGGCCGCTTAAGGCGGGCATTCTGTACGGAGGGAGCTCCATGACAAAGGGAGTTGGTTCCCCCCTGATGACAGCCCAGCGAAGGATTCGGGCCGTAAGTAGGGCCACGGCCCACGCCCCGAGGGAAAACAGAAGCATGACCCGTGCGGCACTGCCGGGGAAAAAGGCTGCGGTCATCATGATGAACAGGGGCAATTTGGCACCGCACATCATGAACGGCGAGACCACCAGCGTGGCCAGGCGCTCCTTGGGACTGCGCAGGGTTCTGGCGGACATGATGCCCGGAACCGCGCACCCTCCCGGAATGCCCCCCGAAATGATAAAGGGCATGACCGAACTGCCGTGCAGGCCGAAAAAGCGAAAAACGCGGTCCATCATGTAGGCCATGCGGGCCATGTATCCAAGATCTTCCAGAAAAGTGAGCATGAAGAACATGATCAGTATCAGGGGCACGAAACTGAGCACCCCGCCCACCCCGTCGACAATGCCCGACACAACCAAGGACTGCAGCAGCCCATCGGGGAGAATCCGGGTGCACACATCCCCGAACCACTCGAACCCGGCAATGAGCAGCTCCTGGGGATAGGCTCCCCATTCGATGGTCACCGTGAACATGAGATACAAAATGCCCAGCATGAGAGCGGGCCCCAAGATCTGGTGGGTCAAAACCGCATCAATCCTGTCCGAACGGGTATGGGCATTGGTGGTGGGTTCGATTTCCAGAACCCCGTCCTTGAGGATATCATTGATGAACGCGTACCTGTAGTCGGCAATAACCGCTTCGGGATAGGTTTCCGAATCACGCTCGCACATGGCCTCGGCCTCTTTGGCCATGGCCTCCAGTTCCAGTCCCAGCTCACCCTGGCTGCGCCCCCGTTTTATCAGGCTTTCATCGTTTTCCAGATATTTGACCGCAATGAATCGGGCAGGATACCGCTCGGTAAGGAACTGTTCTTCTTCGATCCGGTCAACCATGCGCTGGATGACGCCATCCAGATCAGGACCATAGGGAATATGCAGGGGCGCAAACTCCTTGATGGCCTCGCTTTGGGCATAATCAACCACGGTCTTCAAAAGCTTGCCAATACCCTTGCCGCTTTTGGCCACGGTCTCGACAACAGGAACCCCCAAACGCGCGGACAGCTCACGGGTATGAATATGGATACCCTTCTGGCGCACCTCGTCCATCATGTTCATGGACAGAACAACAGGCACGCCCAGTTCCATGAGCTGGACCGCCAGATACAGGCTCCTTTCCAGGGCCGTGGCATCAACCACATCAATGGCCAATTCCGGTTTCTCATCCACCAGCACCTGCCTGGCAACGAGTTCTTCCATGGAATAGGCCGTCAGAGAATAGGTTCCGGGCAGATCAATGATGCGCAAGGTGGCTCCGTGTACACAGGAACAACCTTCCTTGCGCTCCACGGTGATGCCGGGATAATTGCCCACCCGCTCCTTGGACCCGGTAATGGCGTTGAAGGTGGTACTCTTGCCGCAATTGGGATTGCCAGCCAGGGCGACACGTATTGTTCGATCCATCATCCTTCCTGTTCGTCCGTTTCCACGACGATATGATCGGCTTCGCTGTTGCGCAGACTCATGGTGAATCCCTTGAGTCTGAGGGCCACGGGGTCTTTGAGGGGAGCCTGCCCGACAATGGTTATCTCGGTACCGGGGACCAGGCCCATATCCCGAATCCGCCGCCCCAGTTCTCCCCGGGCGGCCACGGATACAATACGGGCCTTCTGGTTCACTCGTAGTTGGCGCATGGGTATTTTCATGTGCATCCTCGAATAGTCATGAAAGAATATTGGACGCCTCTAACTTGACTCGATTGAAAAAGCAATATGGAAAAAAAAGGCCACCGTGGATCAGGCAGGCTGGACCAGCCTGAACCGGTTGCCAGGCGGAGAGCCTGAAACCTTGATGCAGGCGCCTCAACCGCCAAATCCTGGCAATGATCTTCGGCCCCCTTTCCCGATTCCGATCAGACGCTCTCCTGTGACTTCACCTTCAGAATTTTTGTCGTCTGCCTGTCCCTTTCCCCGGGATTCGGCAAGGCCTTGGCTCAAGCGGGCAAACCATAGACTTGATCAATACGTATCACATCACTTCATCACCTCTTTGTATTTGTCATTGTTTCATTTCTGGTCATAGTAATGGGTTGATATTTTGGGGACATGTAAGAAACACACAACAGGATGCCCCCGTTCTCATCAACCTCTATCCAGGGAGAATCACGGACAATGAAAAATCATTTCGCTTCCAAATGGGGTATCATCGGGGTTGGGGCGGCCATCGGAGTCCTGGCGGCTTTGCTCCAGAAACTTGGCAATCCAGGCAACATGGGCATCTGCGTGGCCTGCTTTGAGCGGGACATAGCCGGAGCCTTCGGCTTGCACAGGGCAGGCGTCGTCCAGTACCTGCGCCCGGAAATCGTGGGGTTTGTGCTGGGATCGTGCGGAGCAGCCCTGGCCTTCAGGGATTTTCGCCCCCGTACGGGTTCGGCACCCTTTGTTCGTTTCGTGTTGGGCATCTTTGCCATGATCGGTGCCCTTGTCTTTCTGGGGTGCCCGTGGAGAGCCATGCTCCGCCTTGCCGGGGGTGACATGAACGCCATCTTCGGTCTTCTCGGGCTCATCGCCGGGGTGTACGTGGGAACCCTGTTTCTCAAAAACGGCTACAACCTTGGCCCGGCCAAAAAGACACATCCTGCCGCCGGCCTGCTCATTTCCCTGATCATGCTCGGATTTCTGGCCCTGGCCCTTATCTATCCCCAGATTGAAGGTCAGCCCAAAAACGATATTCTCTTTTACAGCCTCAAGGGCCCCGGTGCCATGCACGCGCCGTTTGTCATCTCCCTGGCCATTGGTCTTGGCGTGGGCATTCTGGCCCAGCGGAGCCGCTTTTGCACCATGGGTGCGTTCAGGGACCTGATTCTGTTTAAACAGACCCATCTCTTCGGCGGGGTTGTTGCCCTTATTGTGGCCGCATTTCTGGCCAACCTGGCCATGGGTCAGTTCCACGCCGGTTTTGCCGGTCAGCCCGTTGCCCATACCCAGGGTGTCTGGAACTTCATGGGCATGGTCCTGGCGGGTCTTGCCTTTGCCTTGGCCGGCGGGTGTCCGGGACGCCAGCTCTTCCTGGCCGGTGAAGGCGATGGTGACGCGGCCGTGTTCGTCTTTGGCATGATCGTTGGCGCTGGATTTGCCCACAATTTCGGACTGGCCAGTTCCCCCAAGGGCGTTGGGCCTCACGGTATTGCCGCTGTGATCATCGGCCTGATTGTCTGTCTGGGAATCGGCTGGTTCATGCGCAAACAGCGGGCGTAACACAGGAAGACTGAAAGCATTAAAACAGTCTGAATCCTTTTGTACCTCGACCGGGCCTGTTTCCATGCATTCAGCAAAAAGCATTCTTGATCACGATCATTCACAAGGAGCATATATATGAGTACCACAGTTGATGCACGCGGGCTTTCCTGCCCGCAACCTGTTTTGGATACCCTGACCGCCATCCAGACCACCCGTGACAACACCATCACCGTGCTCGTGGATACCGAGGCTTCCAAGGAAAACGTGACCCGAGCCGTCCAGGGCAAGGGCTGGAGGGTTAGCAACCTTGAGGAAAATGACGGGGAGTATTCGTTGACCCTGACCAAATCATGATCCATGATCCTGCACCGACACGGATCGAGTAAGCGGTCCGTGCCGGTGCAAACCCTTTTTTCACGGCTCACATCATCAGCACCGGAGCGCACATGCTGTTTGCAAACCTCTTTGGCAAAAAAAAATCCCCTGCCCCGCCATCAAGACAGGACAAGGGAATCATGATTTTTGCCCACACATCCGATGTCATCTGGGCCGAAGAGCTGATCAGGAAAGCGGGCTGGCAGATCCGGGTCATGGGACCTCCTGCGGAAATCCAGAAGGGGTGCGACCTGGTTATCGAATTTCCCCTGATTGAACAGATGAACATCCTGCGTCTTCTGGCCGCCGAAGGCGTTACGCCCACTGACGTGGTTCCCGTGACCAGCCCGTTGCTCACCCCGGTAGATCTTTTCCACACCAAGGATTTTGGCGACTATCTCATGGTCCGGGCGGCCAACATGAAAATGACTGTGCGCAAACAGGACCTGACCATTGTCAACATTTCCGGAGGTGGATGTCCGGATGTCCCCTATCTGGCCGAACAGCTCACCGGACAGAAACTCCCCGAGGCCATCCCCCCCCGCGAAACAGGACACACCTTGTGCGGTTACGCCCTGCAACTCGCTTACGAGGAACTCACACGCCAATGCTTGTCATAATCGGAACCATACCCGATCCCCACTTTCCCCTGGTTTGCGGTCAGGTGGAACGCCGAAACGACCAGATTTTTGTGGACGGTCACGCCTTTGCCATGCACCGGGGAACCCCGGCCCTCATTGGTGCTGCCGTGGAAACGGCCCGCACCCTGGGGCATCCCATGCCCCATGTCTTTTTGATCGGTGACGAGGGGTTGGGACATGGAAGCCGGAAACTTTACGCCCACTTGGTGGAACACATCCACGAACCAGAACCCGCAACCCTGGTTTTTCATTATCTGCAACCCGATGTGGACTGGCACAACCGCATACTCATGGCCATTGACGAGCTTTGCCGACCACGCCCCCAACTCATTGCAGATGCGGGTTTCATGTACGCCGCCAAGATGAGCGGCTTTGCCTCTTCCTATGATCTCTTTACCCCGGACATGGGCGAACTGGCCTTTCTGGCCGATGAAACAGCGCCCCATCCCTTTTATACCCGGGGATTCATCCTGCACAACAATTCCGACGCTCCCGCCCTGATCCAACGGGCCTATGCCCACGACAATGCGGCTGCCCATCTTCTGGTCAAGGGAAACACGGACATGTTTGCCACCAACACAAAATGCCATTGGCAACTGGACTCGCCCTCATCCGAGGCCATGGAAGCCATGGGCGGAACCGGTGACACCCTCACCGGCATCTGTGCAACCTTGATCAACGCGAAACATCCCCTGCCCCAGGCCTGTTTCCTGGCCGCCCTGACCAACCGCCTGGCCGGACAGGTGTGTCACCCCACTCCGGAAACTCAAGTCATTGAAATCATCAACGCCATTCCCAAGGCCTTGGAAATGGCCATCAAACAATCATCAACCCGGCAGTAAGGGGGCAAAAAAAGGTCCGTCAGATGGAGGGAGAACCATGAGATTTGGGGCGAATCTCATGGTCGAAACGGGTATCTAGAAAATGTTCCACACATTGCATGAAGGTGCCCAAGCAATTCAATTGCAACTCGTAAATCACCTGGGTACCCTGTTTGTGGGTTCTGACAATTCCCAAATTGCGCAAAATGCGTAAATGCTTGGACACCGTGGAAATATCCGATCCCACCAGGCGTTGCAATTCGCAGACGCACCTGTTCCCATGGGAAAGTTCATCCACCATGAGAAGCCGTGCAGGATGCCCCAGGGCCTTGAAAATTTCGGCCTTGGGCTTGATGGCTTTGATGTTTGCGTTCTGCATGCACGATCCTTGTTTGGTTATGGCCACGGGGATGGTTACAGGGCCTGACCCACCAGGTCGCCAAAAGCCGAGCAGGAAATCCGGGTTGCCCCTGGAATCTGTCCGGCCAGGTCCACGGTGACCTGTTTTTGGGTAATGACCGTTTCAACGGCCTTTCGGATCCGTTCACCCGCCTCGTACCACCCCATATGATCCAGAAGCATGGCACCCGAAAGAATGAGACTGCCGGGATTGGCCATGTCCTTGCCCGCAATGGTGGGAGCCGTGCCGTGGGTCGGTTCGAACAGGGCCAGGGTATCGCCCATGTTTACACCCGGGGCCAGACCAAGCCCTCCCACCTGAGCGGCCAGGGCATCGGAAAGATAGTCGCCGTTCAGATTGGTCGTGGCAATGACATCGTACTGCTCCGGGCGCATGAGCACTTCCTGAAACATGGCGTCGGCGATCCTGTCCCTGATTTCCAGGGGCCTGCCTTCCTGGGCCTCGCCTTCCCCAAAGGTCACATCCCCGAATTCATCTGCGGCCAATTCATAGCCCCATTTGCGAAAGGCTCCTTCGGTATACTTCATGATATTGCCCTTGTGCACCAGGGTGACACTCTTTCTTCCCTGATCCAGGGCAAAACGGATGGCCCGACGCACAAGCCGCTTGGAGCCTTTGGGGGTCATGGGCTTGATACCCACGCCGCAGGTGGCATCCAGGGCCACGCCCATGGTTTCCCGCAAAAATGCGATCAGTTTTTTGACTTCATCACTGCCGGATTCCCATTCGATTCCAGCGTACACGTCCTCGGTGTTTTCCCGGAAAATGACCATGTCCACACGTTCGGGATGCTTGACCGGGGATGCAATGCCCTGGAAGTAGCGCACCGGCCGAATGCAGGCGTACAGATCAAGACTCTGCCGCATGGTCACGTTCAGGCTGCGGAACCCCGACCCCACCGGGGTGGTCAAGGGACCCTTCATGGCAAAACGGGCCTGCCCAAGGGCGGTCAGGGTTGCTTCGGGCAGGTATTCCCCTTGCTCCTGCATGGCCTTTTCACCGGCCAGAAGCTCCACCCATTCAATGGTTCGCCCATCAGCATATGATTTTTCCACGGCAGCGTTGATGATCGGTCGGGCCGCTGACCAGATTTCAGGCCCTACGCCGTCACCTTCGATATAGTACACCCTGTTTTGCATCATATTCTCCACAACCCTCTTGTACGCTTCCCTCACGAGAAACGTGGTCTTGGGAATCTACCCGAAACATATCTCCACGGTAACCGGACCAAACTCCGTCTGGAAAGGAACGGCCAGAACCGATGACGCGGATACGTGGCGGATAGTATGCCCGGCCCCGGAAATCACGGTAGGAATGGCTCCCGAATAGACGATCCCGAATTCGGCCATACCCTTGCGGCCCTGGCCGCAGACCATGTTGGTCATCTCGCCCACCGCGTCCACGACATCCTTGTTTACCTCCACGAAATCTTCCCCGATCATTCTCCCTACAATACCCAAAGCCGACTCATTGGTAAATGTCAGGGACATGGACCCCCGACCGCACCCATTGCTGCTGGACATTCCGATCACCCCGGAGATGTCTCCCTTGGCTGTTGGGGCGTTTTTCATGAAAGCCCTGCCCGGTTCCGTCTTGACTCCGGCCATGGTCTCCACAACGGAAACGACCGCATCCGTAAATGTTTGTATGATCAGTCCTACTTTGTCTTTCATTGTTCAGTCCCCATACTGTTTGAGCAACGTTTGGTGTGTACAGGGACCAGACACTCATGTCAAAAAAGATTCATGAATATGAACGAGCTGTCTGCATGTTGCAGGCAGGCGACATCTGTCGGCATTATTCGTCATCCATGCACTCGGAAGGTATGCGGGAGACCGTTCGTGCAATGCAGGAAAAGCCATACCAGCCATGTGCTGGTTGTAAACGGTGGATGCGTGCTCATTTGTCCGTTGCCAATCCGTATAAAAATTTCTACATAACCGGTGAATGCAACCGTTGATTCGGCATGCAGGGCAAACAAGGATGTGCATTCAAATTCTCCCGCAATCAAGGAGGTTGTTCATGGCATATTTCCTCACCTGGCATGGTCATGCGAATTTCGAAATAACCACGCCCCAACAGACCATTTTCATTGATCCCTGGTTTTCCGGCAATCCCAAAGCGGATATGACCGCCCAGCAGGTGACCAAGGCCGATCTGGTTCTGCTCACCCATGATCATGACGACCATCTGGGCGACGCCCTTGATCTATGCATGCGCACCCGGGCCCAGCTTGTTGCCCAGGTGGAACTGGCAGGCTCCCTGCTCAAAAAGGGGCTGGATCAGGATCTGGTTGTCAACGGGATCGGCTACAACATCGGGGGAACCGTGGAGGTTCAGGGTACCCGCATCACCATGACCCAGGCCTTTCATTCCTGCGAAGCAGGAACCCCGGTAGGATTCATCATCGAGCTGGACAACGGGTTCACCCTGTATCACGCCGGAGACACGGGAATCTTTGGAGACATGAGCATCTGGGGCGAACTGTATTCCCTTGACCTGGCAATGCTCCCCACAGGCGGCGTCTTTACCATGGACGCCCGCCAGGCCGCCAAGGCCTGTTCCCTGCTCAAATGTCGTCAGGCCGTACCCATGCACTGGGGGACCTTTCCCAGCCTGGATGCCGATCCCGAACAATTCTCCCAACAAATCCGGCAACTGGCGCCATCCACCTGCCCGATCATCATGCAACCGGGGGAAAAGATTGAACTCGTCCCATAAACAGAACAATCAACAACCCACCGAGGTACAGGCCAGGGCGGCAATCGTTCTGGATCGTCTTTTGAAACGATATCCCCGGCCCACTTCTGCCCTGAACTGGTCGACCCCGTGGGAACTCCTCGTGGCCACGGCCCTTTCAGCCCAATGCACGGACAAACGGGTGAACATGGTCACCCCTGTGCTCTTTGCCCGGTGGCCGGACGTTGCATCCATGGCCCAGGCCGATCCCAGGGAGGTTGAAAAAGTCATCTATTCCACGGGATTTTACAAGAACAAGGCCAAAAATCTGATTCATGCGGCCCGAACCATTATGAACACGTTCGCTGGCCAGGTCCCCCAGAGCATGGCAGAACTGATCACCCTGGGAGGAGTTGCCCGAAAGACCGCCAACATCATCCTTTCCAACGCCTTTGGCATTCATGAGGGCATAGCCGTTGACACGCATGTGAAAAGAATTGCCCTGCGTCTTGGGCTGACCGAATCCACCAATCCGATCCGGGTGGAAAAGGATCTCATGCCTCTTGTTCCCCGGCAGCATTGGGGGAATATCAACCACTGCCTGGTGCTGTTTGGCCGGAAGGTTTGCAAGGCCAGGGGTCCCTTGTGCACGGCATGCGATCTGACGGATATCTGTCCGAGAATCGGAATACCATCGGAGGATACGTCATCAAAAAAATAAAGGACAAACCATAATGGATATCAACTGGTTCCCAGGACATATGCACAAGGCCAGGCAGGCCATTGCCCGGGTCATGCCGTCCATTGACGTGGTCGTGGAGGTGCTTGATGCCCGACTGCCCCTTTCCAGTCAGAACCCCCTCTTGCATGAACTCAAGGGGGACAGACCGTGTATCCGCGTCCTGAACAAGGCCGACATGGCCGATCCCCGGATAACCACCGAATGGATTGGGTATTTCCAACGCGAAAAAGGGGTCAAGGCCCTGGCCATGTGCGCCAAGAACAAAAAAGAGGCCATGAAAATCATCGGCCTCTGCAAAAAAATGACCCCCAAGCGGGATTATCTGTTCAAGCCCGTCCGGGTGATGATGGCCGGGATTCCCAATGTGGGCAAATCCACCCTCATCAACACCATCGTGGGCAGGGAAATCACCAAGGCGGCCAACCAGGCGGCCATCACCCGCAAGCCCAAACACATTGATCTGAAAAACGGGGTTGTCCTTTCGGACACGCCGGGCATCCTGTGGCCCAAGCTCCAGGACAAACACGGCGCCTTCCTGCTGGCCGCGTCAGGCGCCATCAGGGATACGGCCATGAGCTATCCCGAGGTGGCCATGTACACGGGCAACCACCTTTTGGGCCGTTACCCGGATCTGCTCATGCAACGGTACAAGCTCAAGGAGCTTCCTGCCGACGGTCTGGCCCTGCTCGAGGCCATAGGCCGCAAACGGGGATGCCTGGTCCGTGGGGGAGAGGTGGATCTGCACAAGGCTGCAGAGCTCTTCCTCAGGGAGCTCAAAAACGGGGTCATCGGTCACATCAGTCTGGAACGCCCCCAGGAAAGATAAAAGACCGGAATTCAAGGCGCGACAAGCGAGTGAACAACCTGCTTGTCGCGCCTTGTAACGTTGTACGTTAAGGATTTTCCCCCTTGCAATCCATGTCCAGGCAGTTACCCCTGCCCTATCACAGTCCTTTCTTCTCGAACCACCCCAGCACCAGTACATAGAGAATCACCAGACCGATGATCACGGGCCAGTGACTGATGCCCAGCATCTGGGGCAGGGTTATCTTTCCCAGATTTCCCCATGTGTACACGGTGGACTTGAGCACCGGATAGGTGTGGGCAAAGAGCGAAGCCCCCACAAGCATTCCGCCAATCCCCCACAACGCGTCCCAGCGGCCCTCTCCCAGGGCCCCGGCCGCGGTCCCCGGACAATAGCCCAGAAGGCCCCAGCCAAGACCGAACACAATCCCTCCAAGGGCATTGGCCCCAATGGATGTCGCCTTGACCGAAAGCCTGACCATACCCATATCGTTCAGAATATAGATGCCGACCATGCCCACGATGATGTTCGAAAGCATGAATTTGACAATGGTCATATCCTTGAGCCGCAAGGCTCCGAGTTGCTTGTCGTACCTGATGACACGAGCCTTCTGGAGCAGAAAGCCGAACACGATCCCTGTTATCAATCCATAAATAAGCGCCATGCCAGTCTCCTTGTCATGCTGTGGGATATCCTTGATCCGGTTGTGTGATTCTCCCAATCCTTCATCAATCAGCCATGTCTTTCTTGACGGCTCCGGGGAAAAACCAGGGCAGCCATGAGCATGCCTCCTGCAAAAAAACAGGCCGCTGCAATGAACCCGCTCACCGAAAGCTGGGTCAGGCCGCTCAGACCGTGACCGCTGGGGCACCCTCCTGCCAGTCGCGCCCCGTACATGGCCACCATGCCTCCCACAAAAGCGACCACTCCCCGCCGAGCCACACTCCCGCCATGCCTGTTCTCCCACATCGTTGGCACGGCCTGCCAGACAAAGGTTTTCGATGTCAGGGAAGCGATCAGGGAACCGATACAGATACCGATGACAAAAAGAAACTGCCAATCGAACTGAAGCCCCTTGGACATGTAGTAGGCCGTGTTGGCGACTGTTTCCGGTACAAACATCTTTTCAATCATCCCGGATGCCCGCACAAAGGTGGTCGAGGCTCCCATGAACTTGCCAGCAACAACAACGGAAAACACCCCAAGGAGCCCGCTCAAAGCTCCAGCCACATACGGATTCCATGCGCCTTGTTCTGTTTTCATCGATCCTCCTTGGAAAAGAGTTGCGTCTGATGTATCCTGAAAGAGACGAAAAGGGGTACCTGCAAACATACTAAAATGCTATCCTGAAAATCAAGAGATTGAAAGGGGGAATGGTCATGAAGGACAGAGATACGCCTGCGACCCGCGCCGATCGGCTGGCCATGGTTGCCAGCCAGATCGAATCCAGGGGAATCCGTGACCCGCTGGTTGTAAAGGCCATGCGAGAGGTCCCCCGACACCTGTTCGTTCCCGGAGATATGCAGAAAAGGGCCCATGATGACACGCCCCTGCCCATCGGGTGGGAGCAGACCATTTCCCAGCCGTACATTGTTGCCTACATGACCCAGGCATTGGGACTTCATGGTCAGGAGACTGTTCTGGAGATAGGATGCGGCAGTGGATATCAGGCCGCCATTTTGAGCCGAATCGCCGCCCGGGTCTATACGGTGGAGCGCATTCCCCAACTGGCCCGCAAGGCCATGGCCACGCTTGACGAGCTGGGGATCACCAACATCCAAGTCCGTGAGGGGGACGGCAGCCTGGGATGGGAGGAAAAGAGCCCTTTTGACGCCATTATGGTGACCGCTTCTGGGCCACGGATTCCAGCGCCCCTGTCATCCCAACTGGGGCTTCACGGAACCTTGGTCATGCCGGTGGGGAGTCGTGGACAGGGACAGCGCATTGTCCGCCAGACCCGCATCTCCCGCGAAACATTCAGGACGGATCAGCTCCTTGGCGTGGCCTTTGTGCCCCTGATCGGCGAATATGGATGGCGAGCAGACAGGAAAGGATAATCAAAAAAGAGTTGTCACTTTCTGGCACAGGGCTCTTCAATGGGCATTGACGAGGCCTGATGGGGATCCACATGGACTATCACGTCAACCACCTCGGGAATCTCCCGGATCACGGTCTTGCGCACATACTCGGCAATGATATGGCCGTCATTCACCGGTATGCTCCCGTCGACCACGATATGCATGTCCGCGAAAATGGACCCGCTCTGGTAGCGGGTTCTGATCCTGTGGACATCAATGATTTCGGGATGACCCTGGGCCACCTCGAGAATTTTGTCGCAAATTTCCAGAGGAGCCCCCCAGTCCATGAGTTCCTTGAGGGCGGGCCAGATGATCCTCAAGGCGGCCTGGACGATGAGCAGGGCCACAAGCAGGGCTCCGAGCTTGTCCAGCATGGTCCAGGAAGGGATGAGAATGGCCCCGGCAACGGCCAGGAAGGCCGGGATGGAACTGATGGCATCCAGGCGGTGATGCCAGGCATTGGCCAGCACCGCAGTACTCTTGACTTCCCGTCCCCAGTACGCTGACCAGCGGTACAGGGCCTCGTTGACGAACACGGAAACCGCAGCCGCCAGCACCGCTATCCAGCCGGGAATCGTGTGGGTAGGCGCCTTGATGACCTGCACGGCCTCCCAGCCAATACCCAGGGCCGCTCCGAACAGGGCCAGCCCGATGATGATGGTCACCACGGTTTCAAACCGCCCGTGTCCATAGGGGTGTTCGGCATCAGGCGGCCTGGACCAGTAATGGGAGCCGATGAGAACGGCAATGTCGGTCACACAGTCGGACAGGCTGTGCACGCCGTCGGCCAGGACAGCCTGACTGGCCCCAAAATATCCGGCAAGGCCCTTGAACAGGGCCAGTCCCAGGTTGACGACCAGACCCGCCCAGGTAACCCGACGGACCTGATAACTACGCATGGCGTCAGTATATTCCACGGCTCATCCAAAAACGGTTTCTTGTACCCAGGGGTAGCGGATCATACGCATGAAAAGGGCGAACAACGGTCGTTTGACCCAGGGACACACATCCATGACCTGTAAAAAGGATTCCTGAATACGCTTGTGGCGGACAAGGCGGCGGAGTTCGGGCATGGGGTAGGCCGGATCGAGAATCTTGCGAGCGGTCTCCAGACCGCTGGTCATGGCAAACGAAATCCCCTCTCCTGTTGCCCGGGAAGCCAGGCCGGCCGCATCACCCACCAGGAAACGGTTGCCGAACATGTGTCCCGTGTAGCCATGATTCACCACACCTGCCTGAAACGACCCCTTGTCGATCTCCATTCCCTGTTGTTCGATATATCGTTCGAGATACGACCGGGCCCGACCGGACGATATGCATTGAGGATCATAGTACACACCGACATTGGTATGATCACGATGGGGGAATTCCCAAACATACCCCAGGGGCAGGTTGTCGGGATCCAGATGCCAGACGGGATGATCCGTGATGCGCGGCGAGGTGTAGCACTGCCCCATGCAGATGCGTGACGACAGCCCAAGCTCCTTGCGGATAAAGGAGGTGGCCCCGTCAGCGCCCACAAGATAGCGATAGCTGACATCCCCATGGGAAGTTCGCAGTCTGTCGCCATCCATGCCAACAGCCCTGACCCCGGTTCGGATGTGGATGTTTGACCGGTTTCGGAGCTCTTTCAGCTGGGCCGCGGCCAGGTCTTCCCGGGTCATGGTCTTGAGGGGGTGGGCCAGCCGGAGGAAAAAACGGTGTCTTCCCGCCACGATCCGTTGCAGGGGAAACGTCCGTGCCTGTTGCAGGGATACGGGAAAGCTCTGGGCCAAATGGGTCAATCCGCCGGCACAGGTCTTGGGACCGATGACATCCTTGCGCTCGAGAATGAGGACCGAGAGCCTAGTATCCCGCAACCCCATGCCACAGGCCAATCCGGCCGGGCCAGCCCCCACAATGACAACATCGTAACGGTTCTTGAGATTGTGTCCATGTTTCAAAACGTGCTCCTTGACTTCCTGTCTGCCTACGACAGGTCGCAACGAACCGCAATCGTCAGAAAACGGGCCGAACCCGTAAAAAAGTGCAATCACCACGTAGAATTTCGCGTGTCGTTGCCTTTTTTGGGAAAACATCCTATGCAAGGCGACAAGTCTCTTTCCCCCACGATCCAGGGGCGTAACCATACGCCAATCAGATCACCAACCCAGCAGGAGACATGGCCATGAGCGAACAGACTTCATTCACCCGATTTGAAAACCAGGCATTCCCCACGTTCAGAATGAAACTCGGCAAGGCCGAATCCACCGAGGACGTCAAAAAATTCTTTTTCCAGACCCTGCGTGATCTCTTCGACAAAATATTCGGCGATGAAATCAACTTTGAAAGGGAACACATCGTGCTCGCTCCCGGAGAGACTCCGTGTCTGCACATTGCGGAAGCATTGACCTCGCAACCCGCCTTTGCCCATGCCATGAACGATTCCGACCTGGACAGGGTTCTTGAACGGTTCGCCCAGGCTGCAGTCAATCGATACATTCATCTGGCAAAGAACAACGAAAAGACCAACGCCAAAATCCGCGGCTAGGCCCCATGTCAGGCGGGCATCCGGGGCTGTCTCCATCGCCCGCCCGCGGGTCCGGGTGGCTGCCCGGATGTCCGCGTCATCCCTGTAAACAACGTGCACCAACTTGACGACACACGTTCCTTCTGCCATCGATCTTCCAGTTGCCAACCTGCAGGAGTACGCATGTCCATTTCCCGACGCCGTTTTCTCCAGAGTCTTGCCCTCACCGGACTGGGTTCGGTTCTTCCCTCCACGGCCGGTGCCGTGGCCCGGGGCGAAGAACTGGCTACGCTTCTCGACATTGGCAAGTGCATTGGATGCGGGGAGTGCGTGGCCGCCTGTCGCGAGGCCAACCAGCACAAATATCCCAACCCCCAGAAGCCCTTTCCCAAAATGTATCCGGATCGGGTCAAGGTTGCCGACTGGTCGGAAAGGCAGGATGTCGATGACCGGCTCACCCCGTACAACTGGCTGTACATCCAGTACGCCGATGTCACATGGCAGGGCCGGGAGTACGAGCTGACCATTCCCCGCAGGTGCCTGCATTGCACCAACCCGCCCTGCGCCAACCTGTGCCCCTGGGGGGCAGCCCTGAAACAGGACAACGGCATCGTCAGAATCAACGACACAATCTGTCTGGGCGGTTCCAAATGCAAATCGGTCTGCCCCTGGCATATTCCGGAGCGCCAAACCGGCGTGGGTCTGTATCTCCAGCTGGCCCCGTCCTTTGCCGGAAACGGGGTCATGTACAAATGCGACCGGTGCTATGACCGGATCAACAAGGGGGAAGTGCCGGCGTGCATCACGGCCTGCCCGGAAAACGTCCAGACCATTGGTCCGCGGTCCGAGATCCTTGCCATGGCCCATGAACTGGCGGAAAAAACCAACGGTTTCATTTACGGAGAAACCGAAAACGGCGGCACCAACACCTTGTATGTCTCTCCGGTGCCCTTTGAAGAGATTGACAAGGTCATTGACAAGGGGCCTGGCAGACCGGGATTCCAGCCGGTGGATAATGCCATGGCCCCGGAGGACAAGCTGTTGCGTGCGTTGATCTTTGCCCCGGCAGCCGGGGTGGCTGCCGGCATTCTGCATACGGTTCGGGCCCTGCAACAGGATGATCACAAGGGGGATGACCATGCCAAGAAGTGATCGCCCTGCACGGATGGTGAGGCACATGTATCACCTGGTGGTGTTCGGCCTTGCGTTTACGGGATTTGCCCAGATGCCCATTTTCAAGCGCTACTATCTGGCTGATGTCCCGGGATTTGCCTGGACCGCTGATTACTACCTGAATCACCGGATCCATTACCTGCTGGCCGCCCTGCTTCTGGCCTTTTTCACCTATGTGATCATTGTCTATGCCACGGTGTGGCGCTCGCGCTGGCAAATCACCCGCTGCGGCCTGTTCAGTCTGGGACTCTGGTCGGGCATTGTTGTGACCGGGATCATGCGGGTGATGAAAAACCAGCCAGGCATGCACTTCAGCCCCACAACAACCATGTGGGTGGACTGGCTCCATCTCGGACTTGTTCTTGTCCTGGGCATGGTCAGCGGAATCATGGCCCTTGGCCGCAGGAAAATTCTGATTCCCCGATCCTGACCGGACAAATCAACTCCCGAGCCCTTTCACCAATACGCCGGCAAGCCTGCATGGCCGGGCGAGTTGTCCCCTCTTCCCTGACCCCTGTCTTGAGGACCCTTCATGTCTCTTTTCTGGCTCAAAACCCTGCTGGCCATTTTCATAACGCATTTTCTCGTGTTTTCCTTTTTGTATTGCAAACAAAGGAAAACACACCATTTGTTTGCTTCCCTGACCTTTTCCCTCCTGGCCCTCTCCTTTTTCTGCCGCATCTGGGCCGCCCAGATAACCCTTTTCGGCCACGACCTCCACGTGCTGCTGCGTTGTTCTGCCTGGATTTCCACGGCCCTTGTGGCTGCCATCCTGTTCAAAAACCGCTTTCTGCCTCCTGCTTGCCCCAGGGAACCCTCTCCCCCACCCCCCTCCAGAGAACAGTGATTCTTACCCAAAAACGACAACAGGGCTTGCAAGGTTTATCCCGACCCTTTCTCGGGACGCTTCCCACTGGGCCTGTGACACAACATGAGACTCACCGCCCTTTTTGCCCGCCACCTCACGCCCACTATCCCTCGTTTTCGCCAACAACCCGTCCGGAACACAAACAGACCCAACCATGAACCCGGGGATCAATTCCCATGTACCCTGGTGCTTGTGGCCTGCATGAGCATGACCGTGCGGTTTTCAAGGTTCTCTTCGATTCCCGCAAGAAGAAAATCAATGAGCCTTCTGGCATAAGGTTGATATGAATCCTGTTGAACATAGATCATGACCGAAGTGTCGGGTAATGCCGGCAGACTGTCTGAAGCAAGCAACATGTCGCTTTGCACTGCTGAAAGGGGCAGGACACTCACCCCAAGACCGGCACGAACGGCAGACTGAACCGCCTGTACGGAATTGGCTTCCACAGAAAGTTTCCATGGTCTGGACGCCCTGGCCAGTGCATCAAAGGTCTTTTGACGATACCAGCAGGGAGGAGGCATCAGGACAAGCTCAAGGGGTGCTCCATCATGATCCACGGATTCCTTCATCCCGGTCCAGACCAGGGGTTCTTCCCAGAGAAGTTGTCCGTTTTCCCCTTCGGGACCGGCAAAGACCATGTCGAGTTCTCCGTGTTCCAGCGCCTTGATCATGGCGGTTCCCGATCCGAGAACCAGGCTCAGATCACAATGGGGATGGGACCTGCGGAATCTGGCCAGCAGGGAATGCAGATGCTGGGGAGCAAGATATTCCGCAAATCCCACCCGCAGGAGCTCTTGTTCATCGGGTGCGGTGACTGCCAAAACGGCTTCGTCGGCCAGTTCGAGAATCCGCCGGGCATAGCTGACAAACGTCTCTCCGGAAGGGGTCAGCGACACGCTTCGGCTGGTACGGTCCAGAAGTTTGACATGCAGCCGTTCCTCCAGCTTGGCCATCTGTAGACTGATGGCGGACTGCGTGCGATGCACGCGCTTTGTGGCAGCGGAAAATCCCCCTTCCTCGACCACCGCCACAAGGGAACGAAGGGTTATCAGGTCTGTGTCCAGCTTGAACGGTGATCGATTGGTCATGCTCATGGCTCCTCTTTGTATTTTTATTGTACGAAACCGTTTATGTCTGCTAGAAAGAACAATGCCCGACATGTTGATCGAGCTTGATGAAACAATAATCAATTTGTTTTGCTCATAGTTTCGATTCCAATTACTCGTTGTACTCATCGCTGATCAAACCTTACGTGACTGCCTGGACACCACGCCTCGATCTCTCTCGGGAGATGCAGGGTGGCCCGAACCTGGAATGATCAAACCATACCATAACGCTAAACAAGGGAGTATGTACAATGGATGCAATCGAAATGATCAAGGAACGTCGAAGTGTTCGCAAATACAAGCCTACAAAAGTGGCTAGGGAAACCATGAAGGAAATTATCGAGATTGCTCGCTGGGCACCTTCATGGGCAAATTATCAGATTGCCCGATACACCTTGGTGGACTCTGATGAAATCATCAAAAAACTGGCAACAGACGGGGTCAAGGGTTTTGTGTACAATATCAAGACCCTTGAGAATGCCCAGGGCGTTGCCGTATTGAGCTTTGTCAAGGGGAAAAGCGGCAAGCTCAATGTGGACAAGGACGAGTATGCAACTTCCAAGGCCAATGTCTGGGAAGTATTCGATGCGGGCATAGCCTGCCAAACATTCTGCCTGGCAGCCCATGCCAAGGGAGTGGGAACCTGCATTTTCGGTGTCATTGACGAGGCATCCATCTCCCAGATCGTTGGGCTGCCCGAGGAAGAGACCGTGGCCGCCCTCATTGTCTACGGCTATGAAGACGGCCAGCATCCCGCGGCAACGCCCCGAAAAGGCGTGGATGAAATCGTCAGGTTTGTGTAAACAATGATCATATCTCTTTGCAAAGGAATACCCACATGAGCACACCATTGATCATCGTCGCACGTATCCAGGCCAACAAAGAACACGAGGATCTGGTCAAATCCCAACTTCTTCAACTCATCGACATCACCCGCAACCAGGAAGGATGCGTCCAGTACGACCTCCACCAGGACAACAACAAACCGGAAATCTTCGTTTTCTACGAAATATGGGAATCCCGGGAACTCTGGCAGGCCCACATGGACAGCCCCCCTCTCCAGAAGTTCATGGCCGCAACCCAAGAAGCTGTTGCTGATTTTGTGCTTCACGAAATGACCCGTATCGCCTGACAACCGCGTAGCCTGGAGACATCATGATGCAGGATGCCTCCAGGCCACCGACTCGCCATCCCCCGGGCCCGCACCCTGTGCCAGGGTGCGGCCCGGATGGTCCAACTCGATCCTCTTTGTATTTTCGCTATCCAAATCAGGGACTCAACCAACAGGGCCCCTCACGCAGCGCACTTATCCGAGTGATCCATCTCCTCCAAGCGCCTCTACGCCTTTGACTTGCTGTTTGTCCCTTCAACTATTAGAGGGAATCTTCCCCTCCGGGTGCAGGTACAGGATATTGCCTGGCCTGCCCGGTGCACCCCATGGATCACGCCTCATGCATATCGGATTCGACGCCAAACGATATTTTCTCAACGCCACGGGTCTTGGCAATTACAGCCGGACCACCGTGCGGCTTTTGCATACCTATTTTCCGGAAAACGACTACTATCTGTACACTCCACGTACATCGGACCGTTCAGGGATTCTCCAGCCGGGCGAACATGTCCATGTGCGCACTCCAGGGCTTCCCACAGGCCGGATGCTCGCGCCCTTGTGGCGGACCTTTCTCCTTGGTCGGGAAACAACCCGGGACGCCCTGGACATTTTTCACGGGCTTTCCCATGAAATCCCCTATGGTCTGCCCCAGACCACCAAAAAAGTGGTCACCATGCACGATCTCATTTTTCTGAGGCATCCGGAACTGTACAACCGGCTTGATGTGGCCGTGTATACAGCCAAATACCGGTCAAGCTGTTCCCGGTCCGACACGATCATCGCCATCAGCCAGCAGACCAAACGCGACCTGATCGAGTTTTTCAACATGGATGAGCACAAGATCAAGGTGGTCTACCAATCCTGTGACAAGCGATTCTATGACCGGATTGGTGATGACACGCGGCAGACAATCCGAAAAAAACACGACCTGCCCTCGCGCTACATCCTGTATGTGGGCTCCCTGGCCGAACGCAAGAATGTGATCACCCTGATTCACGCCCTGGGACGGATTCCCCGGGAATCCAGACCACACCTGGTCCTTGTGGGAACTGGCAACAGAGGGTACATGACCCGACTGCATGCGGCCATTGCCCAGGAACATCTGGACCAGGAAGTCACCTGGCTGGGCCAGGTCCCTGGCAAGGATCTTCCGGGCATCTATCAGATGGCCGATCTGTTTGTGTACCCGTCCCTGTTTGAAGGTTTCGGCATTCCCATCCTGGAAGCCCTGTTCAGCAAAACCCCGGTGATTACCTCCACGGGTTCCTGTTTCCGGGAAGCCGGAGGCCCCCATTGCCTGTACACCACTCCGGGCGATGTGGATGAACTCAGCCAGGCCATTGCGCGGGTTCTGGACGATTCCAACCTGGCGGCAACCATGCGGGATAAAGGATATGAGCATGCCTTGCATTTTCATGAGCACCAGGTTGCCAAAAACATGATGAACGTCTACACTTCCCTGCTCCCCTGAACACAGCACCACGACACCAAAGATCTCGTTATTTCCTGAATCTCCTGATACGACGAGCAGTCATCTGATTGTTATGATTCAACCACCTGCAATCCAACCTTACAAACCCTTTCAGCCCACGGATAGACCCATCCTTCCATGACCGACACATCTTTTCTTGTCATCCGCTTGAGCCATCTCGGCGATATTGTCCTGACCACGGGTGTGCTCGATTACTGGCACCGCAAGCACGGGTGGACCTTTTACTTTGTCACCACCCAGTCCATGCTGCCCATCCTTCTTGAGCATCCTGCCATCATTGATGTCATTTCCGTGACCCAGGCGGAAAAGCCTTTCTGGCCATGGCTCCGCTTTTGCGGATTTCTTCGGAAACGGTACGGCAACATTCCCCTGATTGATCTGCATGGCACCCTGCGTTCGAGCATGCTCGGGGCCATGTGGCCATCCCGGGTATTCCGATACCCCAAACTGCGAGGATCCCGCCGTTTGTATCAATATTTCCGGCATGAACCTTCCAGAAAACGACTGGATGCAATCAATGTCCCCCAGCGGTACAGCCTGGCCCGGGAACCTGTAGCTCCCTCCTCCAGGGAGCTGGTCCCACGCATCTTTTTGCGGGATCAGGACCAAACATGGGCCAGGAAGGTTCTTGCCCCCCTGGGGGATCACCCCCTGGTTGCCCTTCACCCGTATGCCACTCACAAGGCCAAGCAATGGCCCCGGGAACACTGGTGCGAGCTTGTGTCCAGATTGCATGCCAAAGGCATCAAAACCCTGATCATAGGCCAAAGCGAGGTTCCCTTTGTCCGGCCAGATTCAGACCCTTGCGAACCAACCCCGGCTCTTCCCGATCTGGATCTGACCAATGAAACCAATCTCGCCCAGACCTCGGCCATCCTCAAGCAGGTCCAGGTCCTGGTTTCCGGCGATTCCGGTCCCATGCACCTGGGTACGGCAGTGGGCACCCCTGTAGTGGCCTTGTTTGGACCGACCTGTCGTCAATGGGGCTTTTATCCGTCAGGACCCAGAGACAAGGTCATCTCCATGAACACCCCCTGTTCCCCCTGTTCGCTGCACGGCAAGGGAAACTGTTCACGTGATATTGCCTGCATGCGGGAGATCAACGTGACCACGGTTCTCGACGCCATCCTCAACCGGATAAACAGGATCTGACCATGATGAAACACACCACCAGGGGCACCCGGCAACAGGCTGTTTCTGGCGCCCAGACAACTCTGAGACGCATGCTGTGCCGCCGGGTTGAACCGATGCCGGCAACCACCCCGCATCCACCAACCCGAAAAAGAATCAAATGTCCTTGAAAAACCCGCCCGCACAAGGTAGGGTGAACTATCGGCCTCATCCCTGTTCAGAAGACAAAGGCCAGGGAAGGAAACCGGGATGCAGATGCTCTCCTCCGGCGTGCTGACGCCATTGCCCCCAGCCCCGTAAGCGGCATCTCCCGCCCGCAAAAGGTTCATTTTCTCCCTGAACGCCTTCCACTGACCTCTTTGCTTCACAACATTGGACATATTGCCATTTAATAAACAAAATCGGCCATTAGCATAAGAATTCCTGCTTTGCTCTTGTCCGTGCACCGGTTTTTCTGTAAGAAGCAGGGACATGATCAACCGCAAGCGTCCCTGCACAACAGGGCTTTCGCGTGGCCATGGGCCATGGATATCGTGCCAACATCCTCCCCTGCTCACCTGTTCCTGCGATCCTGCGACCCATGCAATCCAGGTACCCGGATGACGCTCCTGCAACGATACGAGGCCCTGCTCCAATCTCCATGTAACCCAAACCATATCCGGGAGCATGGCCGTTTTGCGCATTCCCTGACCAAAAACAACTATACTACATCTTTTTGAGACATCCTCAACACCCAAGGAGTAACTTCATGGCCAAGACAATGAAAACAATGGACGGCAACACTGCTGCCGCACACGTGGCCTATGCAATGAGTGACGCCGCAGCCATCTATCCCATCACCCCGTCTTCTCCCATGGGTGAAATCGCGGACGAATGGGCGTCCAAGGGACGCAAGAATATTTTCGGCAACACCCTGACCATTCGGGAGATGCAGGCTGAATCAGGAGCAGCGGCCGCAGTACACGGTTCCCTGGCTGCAGGTGCCCTGACAACCACGTTCACGGCCTCCCAGGGCCTCCTGCTCATGATCCCCAACATGTACAAGATTTCCGGGGAACTTTTGCCCGGGGTCTTCCATGTCACGGCACGGGCCATTGCCGGACACGCCCTGTCCATTTTCGGCGACCATGCCGATGTCATGGCCGCTCGGCAGACCGGATTTGCCATGCTCGCCTCGGCCTCGGTCCAGGAAGTCATGGACCTGGCACTGGTCGCCCACCTGGCGGCCATTGAATCCTCTGTGCCCTTTGTGCATTTTTTTGACGGATTCAGGACGTCCCACGAAATCCAGAAGATCGAAATCATTGATTACGAGGACATGGCCCGACTGGCCAACCACGACAAGATCCGGGAATTCAGGGCCCGGGCCATGAATCCGGAACATCCCCACATCCGGGGCACGGCCCAGAATCCGGACATTTATTTCCAGGGCCGCGAAGCTGCCAATGCCTATTACCAGGCTTTGCCGAAAATCGTGATCAACTCCATGCGCCAGGTCTCCGCCCTGACCGGACGCAACTACAAACTCTTTGATTATGTGGGTCATCCCGAAGCCGAGCGGGTCATCGTGTCCATGGGCTCGTCCTGCGAAACCATTGAAGAGGTGGTGGATACCATGAACAAGGCGGGAGAACGGGTCGGTCTGGTCAAGGTACGGTTGTACCGTCCCTTTGTCTCCGAGGCCTTCCTGCGCGTCCTGCCGGCCACGGCCCAACGGATCACGGTTCTGGACAGGACCAAGGAACCCGGCGCCCTGGGTGATCCCCTGTACCAGGACGTGTGCACCGCATTCATGGAACAGGGAGAAATGCCCCTTGTCACGGGCGGCCGCTACGGCATGGGATCCAAGGAATTCACCCCCGCCATGGTCAAGGCGGTCTTTGACAACATGCTCGGCAACACCCCCAAAAACCATTTTACCGTGGGTATTGTGGACGATGTCACGGACACCTCCCTGGAGATTCCCTCGGCCTTTTCCACTGCCCCCGAAGGCACGGTCCAGTGCATGTTCTGGGGCCTTGGTTCCGATGGCACTGTCGGAGCCAACAAGAGCGCCATCAAAATCATCGGGGATAATACCGATCTCTACGCCCAGGGCTATTTTGCCTATGATTCCAAGAAATCCGGCGGGTTGACCATCTCTCATCTCCGTTTTGGCCAGCAACCCATCAAGTCCACCTATCTGGTGGAGTCGGCCAATTACATTGCCTGCCACAACCCCAGTTACGTGCATCTTTACGACATTCTGGAAAATATCCAGGAAGGGGGAACCTTTGTCCTCAACTGCCACTGGTCTCCCCAGGAGCTGGACAAGGAACTGCCTGCCAGCATGCGCAGGACCATTGCCGAGAAAAACCTCAAGATGTACATCATTGATGCCGTGAAAATCGCGGGAAGTGTCGGCCTGGGCGGCCGGATCAACATGATCATGCAGACCGCCTTTTTCAAGCTCTCCGAGGTCATCCCCTTTGACAAAGCTGTGGCCCTGCTCAAGGAATCCATCAAGACCACCTACGGGAAAAAGGGCGACAAGATCGTCAACATGAACATCGCTGCCGTGGACCAGTCCGTGGACAACCTCATCAAGGTCAACGTGCCCGAATCCTGGAAGGACGCTGTGGACGAACCAGCTCCCCAGCACGACGAACCCGATTTCATCAAAAACGTCATGCGGCCCATCATCGCCCAGCAGGGTGACAAACTGCCGGTGAGCGCGTTCGCCCCCGACGGCATCTTCCCTCTGGGCACGAGCAAATACGAAAAACGCGGGGTGGCCATCAATGTCCCCCAATGGATCGTGGACAACTGCATCCAATGCAACCAATGCTCCATGGTCTGCCCCCATGCGGCCATCCGTCCGGTTCTGCTCACGGACGAAGAACTGGCCAAGGCACCGGCCGGATTTACGACCAAACCGGCCATGGGCAAGGATGTCAAGGGCATGCATTTCCGCATCCAGGTGAACACACTGGACTGCCTGGGATGCGGCAACTGCGCGGATATCTGCCCGGCCAAGGAAAAGGCCCTGGTCATGAAACCCCTGGACTCCCAACGCGAGGAACAGGTACCTCTTTTCGACTTTGCCCAGACCATTCCTATCAAGGACGACCTCATGAAGCGGGCTTCCCTCAAGGGCAGCCAGTTCCAGCAGCCTTTGCTGGAGTTTTCCGGAGCCTGTGCCGGATGCGGGGAAACCCCTTATGTCAAACTGCTCACCCAGCTCTTTGGCGACCGGATGATCATTGCCAACGCAACAGGGTGTTCGTCCATCTGGGGGGCTTCAGCGCCGTCCATGCCCTATTGCACCAACAAGAACGGTCATGGTCCTGCCTGGGGCAACTCACTGTTCGAAGATGCGGCCGAGTTCGGCTATGGTATTTCCTTGGGAATGAACCAGCGCAGAAATACCCTGGTGACCAAAATCACCCAGGCATTGGAAACCGATCTGCCTGCCGAGCTCAAGGAAACCATGCAGGCATGGCTTGCCGGCAAGGACGATGCCGACGCCTCCAGGGAGCATGGAGACAGGCTCCGGACCCTGCTCAAACAGGCCCCGGCCAACGACCTGCTCCAGGAAATCCTGTCCATGGAAGACCTCTTTACCAAGAAATCCTATTGGGTCTTTGGCGGTGACGGCTGGGCCTATGACATCGGCTACGGCGGTCTGGACCACGTACTGGCCTCGGGCGAAGACATCAACGTGCTGGTCATGGATACCGAGGTCTACTCCAATACCGGCGGTCAGGCATCCAAGGCCACGCCCCTGGGGTCCATTGCCAAATTCGCGGCTTCGGGCAAGAAAACCGGCAAAAAGGATCTGGGTCGCATGGCCATGACCTACGGATATGTGTATGTCGCTTCCGTGGCCATGGGTGCCAACAAGCAGCAGCTGCTCAAGGCCTTTACTGAAGCTGAAAGCTACCCCGGACCGTCCCTGATCATCTGCTACGCCCCGTGCATCAATCAGGGGATCAAAAAGGGCATGGGCAAAACCCAGCATGAGGAACTGCTGGCAGTCAGTGCCGGGTACTGGCCCCTGTACCGATACAATCCCCAGCTGGCCGATGAAGGAAAGAATCCGTTCATCCTGGACTCCAAGGAGCCCGATGGCACCCTGCAGGAATTCCTGTCCGGTGAAAACCGGTACGGCTTGCTGGAACGAACCTTTCCGGAAGAATCCAAAAAACTGCGTTCGGCCATTGAGGTCGATTACCTGAAACGGTACGAAACCCTGAAGAGGTTGGCCGAAGAAACGCCTTGCGAACAACCTGAGCCAGCAGATGTGCCCGTGAAAACCCCTTCGGAGGAGAATGGGCAACACTGCGAAGTCACCTCAACTGCCGAACACGCCCGGCCCACCAAGAACAATGGTCCGTGCGATGACGGCAGAGCCGGCAAATAGCCAGAACAACGGATAAACCAATAACAAGGGCCGGGGATGTGAACATCCCCGGCCCTTGCTGGCATATATGGCTTGTCCTGTCGAACCGCCGGCCCCATCTGTGATGAACAAAGGGGCTTTCCACAACTGCTGTCAGGACATCTGCTTCTTTTTCTTGGCCGCCCCGGCCATGGAATGCCTGTCCCGAGCCGAGAGCACGGCCTTGCGCAGGCGGATGCTCTGGGGGGTTACTTCCACACATTCATCTTCCTTGATGAAATGAATGGCCTTTTCCAGGGTCATGGGCAGAACCGGAGTGAGTACCACGGCATCGTCCTTGCCCGAGGCCCGCATATTGGTCAGCTTCTTGGTCTTGCACGGATTCACGTCAATATCGTTGTCCCGATTGTTCTCACCCACAATCATTCCTTCATAAACCGGATCCCCGGGAACACAGAAAAGACGGCCGCGAGGTTCCAGGTTGAACAGGGCATAGGCAACAGCAACACCCTGCCTGTCGGCCACAAGAGCGCCGGAAAACCGTCCCGGAATATCACCGCAATAGTCTCCATATCCTGCATACAGGGAATTCATGATCCCGGTCCCCTTGGTGTCGGTCAAAAACTCATCCCTGTACCCGATAAGGCCTCGGGAAGGAATGGAAAACTCCATTCTGACGCGCCCCTTGCCGTTGTTGACCAGGTTGAGCATTTTGCCCTTGCGCATGGACAGTTTTTCCGTGACCACGCCCATGAAGGTTTCCTCGCAGTCAATGAACACCTTTTCCATGGGTTCCTGTCGCTTGCCGTCCTTGGTCTTGAAAATGACCTCGGGCCGACCAATGGTCAGCTCAAATCCTTCCCGGCGCATGGTCTCGATGAGAATGGCCATCTGAAATTCCCCCCGGCCCTTGACCACAAAGGAGTCTTTTTCCTCGGTCTCCTCCACCTTGATGGCCACATTGAGCAGGGTTTCCTTGAGCAGACGGTCCCGGATAACCCGTGATTGCACCAGCTTGCCTTCCCGTCCGGCAAAGGGCGAGGTATTGATGCCAAAACGCATGGAAACCGTGGGCTCGTCCACGGTGATCCTGGGCAGCGGTTTGGGATGCTCTTTGGTGCAGATGGTATCGCCGATCTTCACATCCTCAATCCCCGAAAGCACGACAATATCACCGGGACCAACCTCTTTGACCTCCTGATACCCCATGCCTTCGTATACCTGAAGTTTGGAAACCTTCAGGGGAACAGCCTCTCCGGCATCGTTCAGGCAGACCAGGGATTCATTGGACTTGACCACCCCGTTGAACACCTTGCCCACGGCCAGGCGACCCAGATAATCCGAATAGCCAAGATCTGAAACCAGCATCTGAAAAGGTTCCTGCTCGTCATAACTCGGCGGGGGTACTTCCTTGACAATGGTCTTGAACAGCAGGCTCAAGTCGCCGTCGGCATCCTCGGGTGCAGCCTTGGACACCCCGAGCTTGCCGATGGTGTAAAGAAGGGGAAAATCCAGCTGGTCCTCCGAGGCATCCAGATCAATGAGCAGATCATAGACCTCGTCAAGAACTTCGCTTGGCCGGGCGTCCTTGCGGTCGATCTTGTTGATGCACACGATAATGGCCAGGCCGGCCTCCAAGGCTTTTTTCAGCACAAATCGGGTCTGGGGCAAGGGACCTTCGGACGCATCCACCAACAGGATGGCGCCCTCGGCCATGGACAGGGAGCGCTCCACCTCGCCACCGAAGTCGGCATGGCCAGGGGTGTCGATGATGTTGATCTTGACCCCGTCGTGCAGGACCGCACAGTTCTTGGCCGCAATGGTGATCCCCCGTTCCCGCTCAAGATCCATGGAATCCATGACCCGTTCGTCCACGTCCTGGCCCTCGCGGAACACACCGCTTTGCTTGAACATGTTGTCCACCAGGGTGGTCTTGCCATGATCAACATGGGCAATAATGGCGATATTGCGGATATGCTGATTCTGTTTCAAAGTATTCATTGTCTACTATCCTTGATTGTATGTGAACTCTGCGCACTTGCAGAGATACGCTTGCACGGCTGTTCATGCTGTTGGCCGTTGTGACGCAACGGTTCCAATAAAAAAACGGCTCAACAGCCATGCTGAACCGTTCCTGAACCTTTCCAGTCACGCGCCAAACTCATAGGCAAATCAGTGAGGAAAAGCAAGAATAATTCCAAGATGCCCTTGTGCCGCCATCCACTTTGTTTTCCCGGGTACACCCAGGGGCATTTCAGACAGATACCCATCATTGGGCAGCGGAAAGCCTTGAAAACTCCCGTCCATGATTGAGGATGGTTTTGGCTATGGCCCGGGTACCGTGGTAAAAGGCAAAAAACTGAATGAGCTTTTGCAAATGGAATCGCCGGGTGGCACCGCCTTCGCGTAATTCCAGCAAGCGAGCTTCGGCCCGGTCAAAGGCCCGGGCAAGGTCGTCCATATCAGGCACATGGCCCGCGCCCATGGACTCCATGACGGCCAGGGTGGCAGCCACCAAATCCCGGAGCTCCTGTTCCATGATAATCTCATACCCCTGTCCTTCCACACTGTTGAGGGCATGGAGCATGGTCTGCAGATGGGTCCCGCAGGTTTCCAGAGTGCGCACCCTGAGTCCCAGCACATCCACATCTTCATGATACATCCACCGTTCGTGACGGACCATTGACTGGTACAGGCTGCGATCCTGGCGAACATCCCTGAGAAACCCGTCAAACAGGTGGGGATCCACTTCGGTCTGCAGGGACAAAAATGCATTCACCAGCTGTTTATAGGCATCAGCGCACTCGTTGAAACGATTCCTGAGCCGTGCCCGAAGGGCATTGCCCGCGCGCACCGGCCACAGCAGGACGCTCACCACAAAGGCGGCAACAACTCCCACACCGATCTCCACCACCCGAAGCATACCAAAGACAAGGCGGCTTTCCTCTCCAATACTGGCCAGCACCACAATGCACACGGTAATGGCCGCCATACGATACCTGGCACTGTACCGGGTCATGTACGCGCAAAAGCCCACGGAGCAGAACAGGGCCGCCATGGTCATCACCCGGTTTTCCGGAAAAAGTACAATGGCCACCATCCCGATAAAAGCCCCCACGGCAGTGCCGGAAAAGCGGTACAGACACATGCGGATGGAATCGGCCACATTGACCTGCATGACAATCACGGCCGAAAGGCCTGCCCAATAAGAGAATTCCAAATGACAAAGCCATGCAATGGTGCAGGCCAGCACGGCAGCCAGCCCGGTCTTCACCCCGTGACGAATCATGGCCAGATGCGAGTCAGGATCAATAAACGACATAGAATTAATTCCCTGTTTTTCCATACAAACTGTCGAGTTGCGAGACAGCATCAGAGCGGACACCGGACCGGTCTTGGTCAACCGCAACCCTGCAGCACTCCTGCTGGTGTATCCGGTAACACGCCAGGAAAGATACCCGCAATCACCCTTTTTCCACCAACATGCGCACCATGTCAGGGCTCACCTGAGTATGCCAGTGGCCGCTTGCCAGGGCAGTGATCCAGGCAAGGAGAAACACCGCAACCATGCCTAAGGGAATCCAGTAACCGCTCACCCGCCACCGAGACACGGCCCGAATATCCAGGGCGTTTGGTGCCGGACAGCTCTCCACACAGCGCATGCACAGCATGCAGGCGGGAGAAGAGACCCGCTCCTTGATATCAACCCTGATGGCCTCGGGACAGACCCGGGAGCATTGGCCGCAATGCACGCATTGATCAGGCCTGCGGTGCACGGCCAGGGGGCTTGCCCAGGATACCCCTTCCACAAGGGCCCCGTAGGGACAGAGATACCGGCACCAGAACCTGGGGATGAACATGGACGCCACAACCAGAATGCCCAGAACCACAAGGAAAAGGGAACTGGGATCAAGAAAAAATTCCAGCATGTTGACATCGGCCAGCATGTTGTAAGGAGAATGGAGAAATCCCTGCACCGCCTGCAGGCTCATGGCTCCGAAAATCGTGCCCAGGAAAAACAGCAGCACAAGATACTTGAGACCGCGAAGCCCAAGATCCAGCCATGAAGGAAGGGTCGGACAGGGAAGAAAGCGTGAAGACAAACGATGCACCGCATCAAACAGACATCCAATGGGGCAGACGTATCCGCAAAAGGCCCGGCGAAAAACAAGGGCAGAACCCACGGCAGCAAGAAGAATGACAAGACCCGCAGGATGGATGGGATCAAACTCGCCCGTCAGGACAAAAGACTTGAATCCCAGAAGCCCGCTGATGGGCAAAAAGGCCTCCACTGACGGGGGTCTGGGAACCATCACGGCCAACGCCCCGGTGAGCCAGAGATAAAACCCGTAAAACCGCCAGCCGACCCAAAGACAAAACAGGACAAACCCCGCCTGCACACAACGTCGGGCAAGGGAAAGAGACATGCGCATAGACTTCCTCGGAACAGATTGTGGGAATACAAAGGCAGAACAGCCATGGCTCAGCCGTTCAAAGACCGGCCATCTATCCCTATGTCCGATGGAAGACCAGCAGAAAATAACCGTTGAAAATCAGGCAGCCCCATGAACCCCGCATCCCGAACAGCTCCAGCACGACAAGATCATCCGGGAAGATACGGACAAGCTCAAAAGGGAGACATCTGTCTTGGCCAAACCATGCGCAGACCGTTCAAACGATCCGGATGGATAATGCTCTACAACATAAAACGTACCCACCAAGGAAAATGTGTTGCGATCGAACACCAAGGTCCTTCAATCTCAACCATTCCCAATCCTAGTCTTTTTTCCGTATTTCACCGGGTTCACAGGCAACCTCTTCCCTCAGCCTGGCAATCTCTTCCTTGAGCTCATCATACTCCTGCATGCGCCGTTTGAGGTACCGCAGGGTCACTTTGGCCTTGTGCTCAATGCCTTTGGGGGTCAACAAATAGAGGTAGACCAGCTTGTTCTTGGCATTGGAGAACCTGCTCACCTTGATCAGCCCCTTTTCCACCAACCCCTTGAGGCAATAGTTGGCCTTGCCCAGGGAAACATCAAGTTTGCGGGCCAGTTCCCGCTGGCTGATTTCAGGATTGGCTTCAAGGATTTTGTAGATTTTGTAGTTTGTGGCATCGTTCATAGTGCAAATCCAGTGTTTGTTCAGAATCTGAACGGCTACCCGTGAACCCATGAAACGTCAAGAGGGGGACCGGGCTGTCATACAAAAAGTCAGCTCCCGGGGAGGGGAAAGGACGCGGGGCTGGGCCGTATTCATGAAGATTGAACCAGCAGGTGGTTCGATACGCGATACGATGAGCCGTGTTCCTTTTCAACTCATCCTGCAGGGCCTTTTTCCTGTGAAGACCGCTGATCAGTCCGGACACACAGTTCGGGTGTCGTCTTCCTGGTAATCAACCAGTAGGTGATGCCCAGAGCCAGAATGACACCTGCTGTCCCGTAAAGGTACGGGGGTGATATGCTTTCAAAATCAAAGATGATCACCTTCCGGGCAATGGCCATCAATGCCGTGGCAATGACCAAACGCACCGGAATGACATGGGCGCTCAGATACATGCTGATGTTGATAAAGATCTCAATGGCGATGAGCACCGCCAGAAATGCTCCAAAGGTTGCCAGGATGTCATTGATCTGGAGCAGGAGAAACGGCGGGGATGTGAGACGCTGATAGAGCACATAGATGACGTCGCCGATGCCCCAGACAATAACAAAAACCATCAGGACAGCAAGCATCTTGACCGCAAGGCGTATGATTTTGTGCAGCAGCCGGATGGTGGGATCTTCGTGTCCCAGATACAGATCATGCCCTGGTTCGTGGATTTCTTTTTCCATAGTGTTGGTTTTCATGATGCTCACGAATATGGTTTGGGGTGGATACAAGGGACTGATGCATGAAGCCCGGGTTCGAGAATCTCCGGAACAGGGCGCACATCCGCATTTTTCCCTGTCCGAGCACTTGAAATTGCATCATGTTAGTCCTTTTCCAACCTGGCGTCACGCATCAAGTCGATAACAGGACCAGAGCACATTTCAAACAACGTGATCCTGCTACAGACTTGAGGAGTCGGAGTTAAGCCACTATCCTGACAATCAACCAGGTCGATTCAAATGAGCAGAGACTCCTGAAGACTGAATTGACGCTGGTGTAGGCCGATTGCGCATCCTTCCCTACCCTCCTGCTTTGCCAACAAACACCGTTGAATGGCTACCATCCCACCTCACCGGATGAGCAACACCAACGACGTGCTCACTGGTCATGACCGAAACATCGTGCTAAAAGGCCACAAATTGATCCGTGAGATGTACGGCAATCCGTCCGCCAGGGTCAAAATCGGAGCGGATTGTGTTTCAATTGCACAGATGACCACGCAAACCAGACAGGGAGGACACCATGGAACTCAAGGGCAAAAGAATCATCATCCTGATTGAAAACATGTATAATGAATTCGAATTCTGGTATCCGTATTACCGGCTGCAGGAAGCCGGAGTCCAGGTGGTTGTCGTCGGCGCAGGAGAGTCCCGGTACACCAGCAAATTCGGCATACCGGTAACACCCGATGAAGAGGTGAACAACCTGAAAATGGCCGATTTTGACGGCGTGGTCATTCCGGGAGGCTATGCACCGGATATCATGCGTCGCCACCCCGCCATGGTTCAATTGGTCCGGGACGCCCATGATGCCGGCAAAATCGTGGCGGCCATCTGCCATGCCGGATGGATGCTCGCTTCGGCCAACATCCTTGCCAACCGACGGGTTACCTCTTTTTTCGCCATCAAGGACGATCTGATCCATGCCGGAGCCCATTGGACGGATGAACCGGTTGTCAGGGACGGCAACCTGATCACCAGCCGCAAGCCCGATGATCTGCCCGCCTTCATGCGAACAATCCTCGAGGCTTTGGCCCAATGAATTCGTATGCCCAGGGGCCTCTTCCAAACCCAGAGACATACCCTGTTGAGCACCAGCCCACATCTCCCTGAGCGGTTAGAACACAGGGCAGCAGGGGATGCCGCCCCAACCATGCCAGCGTTCATTTTTTTGGTTCTTCCCCCAAACCAAAAACCCGACAGGAACAATCCAGCCGGGCTTTTGTGCGTGAGTCCCTCTCAATAAGACTACTTGCTTTCCGTCATCATGTTGATCAGGCTGCGCAACTTTTCGGCCAGCTGCGCCAGTTCACCTTAGAACAGATCCAAGTCAATGATGAACCGGAATACCAAAGTCATGCTGCCATGATCTGAAAGGTCATCGTTTGCATAAAGGCTAATCATCCAATCTCCTCACGCATGGAAGCCATCACCCGGTTGAGGTCCTGGGCCAGCTCGGCCAGCTCGGCCACCGCCTGAGCCGATTGATCCATGGCATCAGCGGTTTCCGCAGCGATCCGATTAACTTCCTCAACGGAGTGATTGATTTGCTCGCTGACTGCAGACTGTTCTTCGCTGGCAGTGGCAATGGACACAACCTGCTGGGATGTTTGATCCACCTTGCCAACAATTCCGTGAAGGGTCTTGTCCGCTGTGCCCGATTGGACAATAACCGATTCAATGAGAGGTTCCACATGGGCCATGCCCTCAGTCGTCTTGGAAACAATGGATTGCATCCCGGAGATGGAGCTGGTTACCTCCTTGGTGGCACCCATGGTCTTTTCAGCCAACTTGCGGACCTCATCGGCTACCACGGCAAACCCCCTTCCTGCATCGCCGGCACGCGCAGCCTCAATGGCCGCGTTCAGGGCCAAAAGATTAGTCTGATCAGCTATGTCATCGATCACCTGGACAATATGGGTAATCGCCTCGGATTGTTTATGGAGTCCCTGAAAAGCAATGTTTACCTCTTTGAAATCGCTGCTTATTTTTTTGATTCCCTGAATGACCTCGTCCACAACTCCCATACCCTGCTGAGCGGCATCCCGAGTTTCCTCGGCCAGTTGAGCAGCATTGGAAGCATTGGAAGCCACCTCAATCATGCTGGCATTCATCTCTTCCATGGCTGTAGCAGACTCTGCAGAGCGGTTTCGCTGCTCCTTGGCACCCTGACTGGATTGTTCGATTTGTGCTGAAAGTTCCTCAGATGCGGAAGCGACCCGGTCGGATATCTCTGCGGCCTTGGTCGTACCCGCAATAATGGCTTCGTTTGTTTTTTGTATAAGACTCTGCTGTTCCCTTATGGTGGTCAGATCGAACCACAGGGCCACAGCCGCGATGATTTCTCCTTTTTCGTTTACAAGGGGAGTAGACGTAACATCCAAAATTCTTTTTTCTCCCTGCCTGGTCACAAAAGAAACTTCCTGATGAATCTGGAAACCTGTGCGCAAGGGTTCTGCGGAGATCGTTTTTTTCGAGGCATCTCCATAGATGAACTCCCCGGAAGTCTTCCCGATCTGACTCTCAGCGGACCCTGTGACACCGATGGCCTGACAAACCGCCTCATTGGCAAACATCACCCGGTTATCCTTGTTATAAACAGCACAGGGCATGGTAATGGCATCGAGGACACCATCGGAAAAAGCGATTCGCTCCTTGAGGATGTCCACCATGCGGGCCACGGAACGGCGCATCACAGCCAATTCATCCCTGCCCGAAAGATCAAAACGCACGTTGAGATCGCCTCCGGCAACAGCCTCCACCTGCTCCGTCATGATGGTCAGGGGACGCGCTATGGAGCGGAAGATAAAAATGGCAAGGGGCAAAACAACAAACAGAAAAAAAGCAGCGATCAAAAGGGTAATGATCATGATGCTGCGGGTAGAGCTTTGGTCGACGCGATCGGACATCCCTTGAACCGTGCTGGCCTCGGCATCCAGATAAATGCCGGTTCCGATCCATAAATCCGTACCAGGGATGGATTCGGCGTAAGAAAGCTTTTTGGCCAAAACGTCCGTGCCAGGTTTGTCCCAAAAAAACTCCACAAAACCGCCGCCCTGTTTAGCCACACGAATGGAATCCTGAATAAGGAGCGTACCGACCTTGTCCTTGAACCCCCAAAGATTCTTGCCCACCAGATCCGGTTTCATGGGATGGGCCACGTTGATCCCGGAAAGGTCATAAACATAGAAATACCCTTCATTGCCGGGACCAAACCGCAAGGGATCAAGGGCTTGCTTAAGAAGCTGGACATGTTCCTGTCGTGATTTGCCTCGAAGCAGCGTCCCCAGGACCATGGCTGTGGAATGGACCACGGATTTGAGCTCTAATTTCTCCCCCACGCGAACGGCTGCTTGCACCTCGTCCAGACCGATCTGTTTAATTTCCTGGGTTGTATACAACATACCCGCAAAAATAACTCCACCAAAGATTCCCATGAATACCACCAGGAGAATTATCCGCCCCTTGATGGAGACGACGAGTTTTTGCAATGTCCTCATATCATATCTTTTCCTTTCCTTTGGAGGTGAAATGTGCTGACCCGAATGTTTCGGATCGCTCTGATTCCTCCGGGACCGACATCTTGAGCGACAAACCATTTCATCACTCCAGTTCCATCAGGAATTATCTCGGATAGCACACCGCCCACGTTGTCTGACGATCAATCTTAGCGACCCTTATTAGTAATGATTATAAATATTATTAGCGCCGTCAATCTTTTTTATACGAAAAACAGGTGATACGTTTGCCCCGAAAAACGCTTCAGAACCACGCCTTCCGTATCTTCCAAAAGTTTCTGCGACCTCGTATCGTGGTGCATCTTAAGTTGACATAAACGATTGGGACATGAAATGTTTTGTTATACAACATTGGACTCACAAGGCATACGAGTAAGACAATGGCTTCCCAAAAGCCCGGCTGGAAAATCCAGCCGGGCTTTTGGGCGTGAATCCCTTCAATAAGACTACTTGCTTTCCGTCATCATGTTGATCAGGCTGCGCAACTTTTCGGCCAGCTGCGCCAGTTCGTTAACCGCCTGGGCGGCCTGTTGCATCCCGGAGGATGTCTCGGCCGTGATCCGACTGATCTCCTCCACGGCCCGGTTGATCTCTTCACTCACCGTGCTCTGTTCCTCGGCTGCCGTGGCAATGGAACGCACCTCATCCGAGGTCTCAACAGCCATCTGGACAATCCGTTTCAGGGCATCCCCGGATTCCTTGGCCAGGGTATTGGCCTCCTGTACGGCTGCAACAGCCCCATCAACGACCTGGATATTTTCACTGGCGCCGGTCTGGATCTCGTTAATGGCCCCCCCGACTTCCTTGGTGGCCTGCATGGTCTTTTCCGCCAGCTTGCGCACCTCATCGGCCACCACGGCAAACCCGCGGCCGGCCTCCCCGGCCCGTGCGGCCTCTATGGCCGCATTCAGGGCAAGAAGATTGGTCTGATCGGCAATATCACTGATAACATCCAGAATACGCCCGATATCCCTGGCCTCTTCCCCAAGGGTGGACATCTTGTTCTTGAGGGACCGGGCCTGGGCCATGACCCTGTCATTGGCCTGCACGGAACGCTGCACAATATCGGCCCCTATGGCGGCCTTTTCCCTGGTGTTGTCGGCGCTGTTGGCAGCCGAACCGGAATTGCGGGCCACTTCGAGTACCGCAGCGTTCATTTCTTCCATGGCCGTGGCCGTTTCAGTGCTGCGCTGATCCTGAACTTCAGCTCCGGAACTGACTTCATCCACTTGAGCGGCCAGTTCGCCGGAAGCAGAGGCCAGCTGTTCGGAAATATCCGCAGCCTCTGTGGCCACATGGGTCATCTTGTCCAGCAGCTGAACAACCTTGGCCTCCTGAACCTTGGCCTCTTCAAGGGCCTCCTGGGCCCTTTGCTTCTGGGCTTCAGCCTCCTGGCTCTTTTCCTCGGCCTCCAGCATCTTGCCCTTGAGATTGCCCACCATGGTGGAGATGGAATGCTCAACGTCTGCCAGTTCGGCATGAAATGCCCCGTCAGGCCTTGCCTGCAGATCCCCGCCGGCAACAGCCAGAGCATACTCCTTGATCCGGGCAAGGGGAGTGAAAAGGGCCTGATTCATGAACAGATAAATAATCCCGATAACCACGACAAAAAGCAGAAGCGACCACAGACCGACTCCTATGGCCGCGTTAAAAACCTCCTTGTTGGTCTGCTCCAGGGAGGTGATGATTTCAAAGGCTCCGTGGATCTCTCCGGCCTTCCAGCCTTCCTTGGTACCGCCCAGGGGGTCTTTGCCTCCCTTGGGATCTCCATGACAGAACAGACAGTCCTGGGTCAGCTGAACCGGTTTGAAATAGCGGACCCTGTCATCCTCAACAACGATCTTTTCCTTTATTTTTCCGGATTTCAGCTCTTCAAGAACAGTACGCTCAAAAGCAGTGGGTTTGTTGGCGGGATTACGGGGGCTGATCTTGGGAGCCTTGAACCGGTATCCGGCCTTGGCCGCGTTTTCAGCTGCCATCTGCATGGCCGTAACCACGGGAACGGCTTCCAGCAGCTTGTCCGTCGGAATCTCGTCCAGGGGGCGGATAACCCCCTCCTGAAGCTTATGGGCCATTTGATTGCGACCGGCCTCGGCCATGAGCACAATGGCCTGACTTTTGCGGACCATGCCCTCAACCGCGCCTTTTTTGATGTCACTGACACGCAGGCCACCCATAATGATGGCCATGGCAAACATGCCCAGAACAACCAACACAATAATTTTCCAGCGAATACTCAGGTTTTTCACCACCCACCCCTTGCTGTTGTGCAGAATCTACGGACTCCCTGACCATTGGTGGTCCAAATGTTCCCATGGCTCGAACTCTCTGCACCCTGGACGATCCGATACAAAATCAAACGGATAACACTCTGATATTTCGGAAAAAACAAACCAGAAAGATCTGTCCTTTCCTGCCGGGATACAGCTCCTGTCAATCCCCCCTGTTCTCAACCGCAAGCCAGGGATTGCAGAACGACGCAAGACCACGGCTGTAATACCTATTCAAACTTCCCCGGCTCTGGCAAGGGCAATCTCTTTCCAGTCGGTTCAAAAATGCGGTGCGTACCAGGCTTCAACGGATTCGCAGCCTCGCCACACCGGGTCCAACAAAAAAATCAGGAACAAACAGTGCCGATGGACTCATGACTTGATCAAGGTACAACACCTGCAATCCATCCCGCACCAGGAGTTTGGGTTGCGGGCACGTGAATGCATTGCTACATGAAACCCATGCAAACTTCACAGATCAACCCTGCGCACGTCAGCCTGGTAGACGCCCATCTACATGCGGATATTCTGCATCACGTGTGTCCGAAGGATTTTGCCGCGTATGCCGGGACAGGTGCCGGGATATCCTGGTCATTTGTGTATGAACCCGATGGCTGGGAGAGCTTTCCCCCGTATTTTGACTCTCTGGAAAAACTGTGCAGCAACCCGGGAATCAAGGGATTCTGCCTCTACTACCTGGTGGGAGTGCATCCCCGTTCACTGCCCTCACCAACCAGAGGATGGATGGACAATGCATTCTGGTCGAGCCTTGAATCCCATGTGCTTGGTCCTTCCTGTCTCGGGCTCGGGGAATTGGGTCTTGAAACAGGGAGTGATGGCGAGGTTGCCGTGTTGAAGGAACAACTCAGCTGGGCCAGCTCCTTGCTGCCCCAGGACAAGAGGATCGGTATCCACACCCCCCGCAAGGACAAGGCTCGGATGACCCGACAGATTCTGAAACTGGTGGCAGAGGTGCCGACCCTTCAACCACGCATCGTCATTGATCACGTGAATGAAGAAAATCTGGAAATGGTCATGGAAACAGGTCTTATGATGGGTATGACCATGCAGCAAGGCAAGATGACGCCCGAAAAACTTGCAGACATCCTTGACCGCTACCCGCAACTTGCCCACCGGATCATGCTCAACAGCGATGCCGCACTGAAAACAGATCCCTTGTATCAAACTGCCATGTCCTTTCTTCCCGGCATTAGCGCAGACATACATGCCAGACTCATCCGGGAGAATGCCTGCTCGTTCTGGGGAATTGCGGTGTAACTCCTCGGTCACTGCCTCGGGCTCCTGCTCCGGATATTGGCGTCTCCTGCCTGCAACAGCATCATGCCCTGCCTGCTCCCGGCAGGTTCCTTTATGGGACCTGTGCAACTGCGGCCCACTGTCTCAGCTCGAAAACCCGCCGCACGAGCAAGAAAAAGCAAGAAACATTCTTCCTGCTGCTGCAAACGTCCCAACCAGCCGGAATACGTGCCAGTCCCCGGATTTCCGCTCCCTTGCCCTTATCCGCCAGTTTCGTATATGCTTTTGCATATACGAAACAAGGAGAAAAAAACCATGGGAATACGATACGGGATTATTGGATCCGGTGCCATTGGATGCTTTTATGGAGCCAAACTCATCCAGGCCGGAAATGACGTTCATTTTCTGTTCCACAGCGATTTCGAACACGTACAAAAAAACGGTCTGCGCGTTGATTCCGTGGACGGAGATATGTTTTTTCCAAAGGTCAATGCCTATGGGCAGGCCCGGGACATGCCCGTCTGCGATGTGGTACTGGTAGCCCTCAAAAGCACCCAGAACCACGTGTTGCCCAGCCTTCTTGATCCGGTTGTCGGTCCCCATACCGCCATTGTTCTCCTGCAAAACGGTCTTGGCGGCGAACGTCTCCTGGCCGAACAGACCCGGGCCGAACACATCCTGGGCGGACTGTGCCTGGTATGCTGCAACAAGCTGGGCCCTGGCCACATCACCCACCTGGAATACGGCAAGATCCTTTTGGCCGAATATGACAGGAACGACCAGCCGGCAGGCATCACCCCGACCATGCATGCCATTGCCGCCCCCTTGCAAAAGGCAGGTATTCCCATTGAGCTTTCCCCAGACCTGGTTCTGGCCAGATGGAAAAAGCTGATGTGGAACATCCCCTTCAATGGCACCTGTGCCCTGCTGGATGCGCCCACGGACAAGATCATGGGCTGCCCCCAATCCAGACAACTGGCCTTTGATCTGATGCAGGAAGTCCAGGCCGGAGCCGCCTCCCAGGGCAGGGATATTTCAGACGAATATATTGACGAGATGATGACCTTTACCGACGCCATGGTCTCCTACATGCCCAGCATGATGCTTGACGCGCGTCACAACAGGGCCATGGAAGTGGAATCCATCTATGGGGAACCCGTGCGCACGGCCATGCGTAACGGGGTTCACCTTGTGCGCACCCAAACCCTGTACCGCCAACTCACCCTGCTCAATGCCCGGATCTACCAGCAACCGCCATTTGGCTCATAAAACAGTATGTTGTGACCGGCAAAGGTGTTGCCTGCCAAGAAAACCGCACAGGGCAAGACAACAGCCATCAATACGATATATGACACCTGGCAGCCAATGAAATTGATCAATATTTCAAACCCATAAAAGGAGATACATCATGAAGCCAGCCTCCAGGACAAAACAACTCATAGGACTTGTGGGCTGGCTCGCTGTATGCTTTGCCGCTTCGGCAATCGGCGCATGGGCAACCATGCAGGCCGGATCGTTTTACACGCCACTCATCCAACCGGCGTGGGCACCGCCTTCATGGCTTTTCGGGCCGGTCTGGACTGTTTTGTACGCATTGATGGCCCTTGCTGCATGGATGGTCTGGTGCTCCGGAGGATTTAGCGTCCAGGGCGTTGCCCTCTGGTTTTTTCTGGGACAACTCCTGCCCAATGCACTGTGGAGCTGGATCTTTTTTACCTGGCATCTCGGTTTGCTGGCCTTTGCCGATATCGTGTTGCTCTGGTTGCTCATCGCCGTCACCCTTGTCCTGTTCTGGCGCGTGCGTCCCCTTGCCGGAGCGTTACTCATTCCCTATCTGCTGTGGGTCGGGTTTGCCGCCTTCCTCAATTACGCCCTGTGGCAACTCAACCCCACCATCCTGGGATGATAATCCACCCCATCCCACCTGGACTGCAATCAGAGCTCAGTCAGCCCATGATTGATATCCAGGACCAGGGAGCCAAAAGCACTCTCCATATTCAACCCTGGCCTGACTGGGTCTCCACGAAACTGTTGCAGGATCATCCATTTCAAAAAGACAAATGGGAACAGTCAGTTTTCTCCCTCCATTCCTCTTCCCTTTCCATCATCATACCATGACGCGAAACACGCAAACCGGCGCAGCCCTTGGCTGAACTCCCGGCCCTGTTACCGGTCGTTTCTTGATGCAAAAAATCAAGCGCGGCAAGATCCCGAATCAAATTCGGGAAGAGCAAACAGATCATGGTGTTCTTTCCCGGAAAAACGAACCCCGCGAGGACGAAAATCTCACCGGAAAAATGAACAATCCACCTCGACTTCCGTCAAAAAGCTTATTATAATGGTTTTAGTCCGCAATAAAACTCATTATAATGTTTTTTTAGTTCCTTTCAACGGACAATTCAGCTTACGGATCAACGCATGCGAAAACAAATCAGCCGAACCTATTCGCGGTCTACTCGTGAAGCAGGACAGCTCCTGGGCAACCTCATTCGTCTCGGGCGCAAGGAACGCAGGATGACCCAGGCCGAACTTGCCCAACGCGCCGGCATCTCCGTGGGCACCCTTCGCAAGATCGAACAAGGAGACCTGAAATGCGAGATCGGACTCGTCTTTGAAGCCGCAGTTCTTGTGGGCGTCAAACTCTTTGAAGTTGACCCCATCCCCATGGGACTGCTTACGGAACGGGTGGAAGACAAACTGGCCCTGCTTCCCAAACGGATAGACAAACATGACGCCGAGGCAAAAGATGACTTCTAAAAACCAAGAGGCTTTTGTCTGGATTTATGTAGAATATCCACTGCCGTCTCCTTCTGGCCCCTCAGGTGGATTTCAGAATGGGCAGACAGCGTCCCTGACACAGGGGGCAGCTGGCGAGCCAATTGAAGTAAGACCGCAATGTTTTGGGAGAATAGTAGCGGATTGAGGTCTCATGCTTCAAACCATTGAAAATCGGTGTCCAATCAGCATTGGCAACCTGGTCTTCAGCAATATTATCCTTTTCAGATGAGGCAACAGCATGAAAATTGGGATCGTTGGAAACTTCGGACAAGAAGGAATGGGGAATACCAACAGATCTGGTTGATCTTGGTGAGCGACCTGTTTGTAAAGAAAACGAGGATGCCGACAAATCAGACCGATTTTCTGTCACCCGAGCGACTTGGCAACGTTTATAAAAAATCGAAACGGCATGAGACGCCTGCCGTATCAAATTGACTGGTTAATGTTTCGCGGCAAGCTTTTCCGTAAAACGTTTCAAACTTGTCCGGTCTGATAGGTCATGCTGATATTTATGACAAAAATCAAAATAACACCTCAGCTATTTACAGTAGAAGGGCCTCACCCCCCCAGAGATTGACTCATGGTCCAGCATTTTTCATAGCTGTTTCGAATATCGTTTGGGATATTAATCACTCGACTTTCGGGGTTGCTCTTGCTTTTCAAAGCAAAATAAACGTACTGAAATGATTGAATTTTTACTTGAAGAGATCCTTGTAATTTAGTATTTCTGTTGTTGCCACACAATAGAAAACAAAAAACAAGGATCTCAAAT
>NZ_BDFE01000005.1 GCF_001748225.1 Desulfoplanes formicivorans | reverse complement strand
GGTTGAGTGGATAGAAGCTCGCTTTCCTGGTAACAACGAGGCAAGGTCTTTGACAATTAAATAGCGAGTTAGAGCATAAAAGGTTTTAAGCATTAAGGTCAGCTTGCAAGAGCTGGCTTCTAGTTGATTTCTAACTGGAGAGTTTGATTCTGGCTCAGAATGAACGCTGGCGGCGTGCCTAACACATGCAAGTCGAACGAGAAAGCTCCTTCGGGAGTGAGTAGAGTGGCGCACGGGTGAGTAACGCGTGGATAATCTACCTACGAGTTCGGGATAACTTCGCGAAAGTGGAGCTAATACCGGATGGTCTGGCATTTAAATCTTAAATGTCGGTAAAGATAGCCTCTTCCTGAAAGCTATTGCTTGTAGATGAGTCCGCGTCTCATTAGCTAGTTGGTAGGGTAACGGCCTACCAAGGCAACGATGAGTAGCTGGTCTGAGAGGATGATCAGCCACACTGGAACTGGAACACGGTCCAGACTCCTACGGGAGGCAGCAGTGGGGAATATTGGGCAATGGGCGCAAGCCTGACCCAGCAACGCCGTGTGAGGGATGAAGGTCTTCGGATTGTAAACCTCTGTCAGAAGGGAAGAAGTGCGTAAGGTCCAATAGGCCTTATGTTTGACGGTACCTTCAGAGGAAGCACCGGCTAACTCCGTGCCAGCAGCCGCGGTAATACGGAGGGTGCAAGCGTTATTCGGAATCACTGGGCGTAAAGCGTGCGTAGGCGGCGAGGTAAGTCAGGTGTGAAATCCCACGGCTCAACCGTGGAACTGCACTTGAAACTGCTTTGCTTGAGTACTGGAGGGGATGGCGGAATTCCTGGTGTAGGAGTGAAATCCGTAGATATCAGGAGGAACACCGGTGGCGAAGGCGGCCATCTGGACAGTAACTGACGCTGAGGTACGAAAGCGTGGGGAGCAAACAGGATTAGATACCCTGGTAGTCCACGCTGTAAACGATGGATACTCGATGTCGGGGCCTTGAGCTTCGGTGTCAAAGTTAACGCATTAAGTATCCCGCCTGGGGAGTACGGTCGCAAGGCTGAAACTCAAAGAAATTGACGGGGGCCCGCACAAGCGGTGGAGTATGTGGTTTAATTCGATGCAACGCGAAGAACCTTACCTGGACTTGACATCCTGCGAATCCTGTAGAGATACGGGAGTGCCTTTCGGGGAGCGCAGAGACAGGTGCTGCATGGCTGTCGTCAGCTCGTGCCGTGAGGTGTTGGGTTAAGTCCCGCAACGAGCGCAACCCCTATTTTCAGTTGCCATCAGGTGATGCTGGGCACTCTGGAGAGACTGCCCGGGTTAACCGGGAGGAAGGTGGGGACGACGTCAAGTCATCATGGCCCTTACGTCCAGGGCTACACACGTACTACAATGGAGGGCACAAAGGGGAGCGAGACCGCGAGGTGGAGCGAATCCCAAAAAACCCTTCTCAGTTCGGATTGGAGTCTGCAACTCGACTCCATGAAGTTGGAATCGCTAGTAATCCCGGATCAGCATGCCGGGGTGAATACGTTCCCGGGCCTTGTACACACCGCCCGTCACACCACGAAAGTCGGTTCTACCCGAAACCGTCGGACCAACCCTTTTGGGAGGTAGGCGTCTACGGTAGGGCTGGTAATTGGGGTGAAGTCGTAACAAGGTAGCCGTAGGGGAACCTGCGGCTGGATCACCTCCTTACGAGAAGTTCTAACTCGCTATTTAATTTCAAGGACATTGTCTTTGTGGTGGAAATGGGCCTGTAGCTCAGTTCCGGTTAGAGCGCACGCCTGATAAGCGTGAGGTCGATGGTTCAAGTCCATCCAGGCCCACCATGAGAAGAGTGGGGGTGTAGCTCAGCTGGGAGAGCGCCTGCCTTGCACGCAGGAGGTCATCAGTTCGATCCTGTTCACCTCCACCATTTTACCTACGGTTTTAGGTTTTAAGTTTCAGGTTTTAAGAAACCTTGAGCCGTATTTTGATCTTTAATAGTGTGACTGTTTTGAGAGTTGGGTTTTAGTTTTTAGGTCGTTGACCTAAAACTTAAAACCTAAAACCTGAAACGGTTTTAGACTGATCATTGACAGATAAATAGAGCGATTTGCAATAGTAAGATATCAAGGGCAATTGGTGGATGCCTAGGTGTCAGGAGGCGAAGAAGGACGTGGAAGGCTGCGATAAGCCTCGGTGAGCCGTCAAACAGGCTTTGACCCGGGGATTTCCGAATGGGGGAACCCGTATGGAGTAATGTCCATACACTCCAGACTGAATACATAGGTCTGTGAGAGCCAACCCGGGGAAGTGAAACATCTCAGTACCCGGAGGAAAGGAAATCAAAAGAGATTCCCCAAGTAGCGGCGAGCGAACGGGGATTAGCCCAAACCATATGGTTTCGACCATATGGGGTTGTAGGGCTCCGATACGTGATCCAGTGATTAGATAGCAGAACAGTCTGGAAAGGCTGACCAGAGACGGTGACAGTCCGGTACGCGAAATCGAAAACGGCACACGGAGTACCTGAGTAGGGCGGGACACGAGAAATCCCGTTTGAATCTGGGAGGACCATCTTCCAAGGCTAAATACTACCTGACGACCGATAGCGAACCAGTACCGTGAGGGAAAGGTGAAAAGAACCCCTGTTAGGGGAGTGCAATAGAACCTGAAACCAATTGCCTACAAGCAGTTCGAGCACACTAGTTGTGTGAGAGCGTGCCTTTTGCATAATGGGCCAGCGAGTTAATCTGTAGTGCGAGGTTAAGCCGAGAGGTGTAGCCGTAGCGAAAGCGAGTCTTAACAGGGCGAGATAGTACTGCGGATTAGACCCGAAGCCGGGTGATCTATCCATGAGCAGGCTGAAGCTTGAGTAAAATCAAGTGGAGGGCCGAACCATTGTAAGTTGAAAATTACTTGGATGACTTGTGGATAGGGGTGAAAGGCCAATCAAACCCGGTGATAGCTGGTTCTCCCCGAAATATATTGAGGTATAGCCTCAGGCGTTTATTAACGGAGGTAGAGCACTGACAGGGCTAGGGGTCCTACCAGATTACCAAACCCTATCAAACTCCGAATACCGTTAATTGAGAGCCTGGGAGTCAGACTACGGGTGATAAGGTCCGTGGTCGAAAGGGAAACAGCCCAGACCATCGGCTAAGGTCCCTAAATCATGCTAAGTGGGAAAGGAAGTGGAACCGTTAAGACAGCCAGGAGGTTGGCTTAGAAGCAGCCATCCTTGAAAGAAAGCGTAATAGCTCACTGGTCTAGTAGTTCTGCGCCGAAAATGTAACGGGGCTAAGCATGATACCGAAGCCATGGGATTGAAGACTTGTCTTCGATCGGTAGGGGAGCGTCCTCTTTTAGGATGAAGATAAACCGGAAGGTTTGTTGGACGGAAGAGGAGTGAATATGCTGGCATGAGTAACGATAAAACGGGTGAGAAACCCGTTCGCCGTAAACCCAAGGTTTCCAGGGTAAAGTTAATCTTCCCTGGGTTAGTCGGCCCCTAAGGCGAGGCTGAAAAGCGTAGCTGATGGGAAACAGGTTAATATTCCTGTACTTTGTGTACATCGTTTGAGTGAAGGAGGGACGCAGGAGGGTAGGTCATCCATCTGTTGGACATGATGGTTCAAACCCGTAGGGATGATTCATAGGCAAATCCGTGAATCTCTATCCTGAGAGGTGATGACGAGGCGCAAGCCGGAAGTGATTGAGCCCATGCTGCCGAGAAAAGCTTCTAAACGAGATGTGCATGAAACCGTACCGCAAACCAACACAGGTGGGTGGGATGAGTAATCCAAGGCGCTTGAGAGAACTCTGGTTAAGGAATTCGGCAAAATGACCCCGTAACTTCGGGATAAGGGGTGCCACTTTTGGTGATTATATTCACTGTAAGAGCTGAAAGTGGTCGCAGAGAAATGGCGGTGGCGACTGTTTACTAAAAACATAGGGCTATGCTAAGTCGTAAGACGCTGTATATGGCCTGACGCCTGCCCGGTGCCGGAAGGTTAAGAGGAGGGGTTATCCTTCGGGAAAAGCTCTGAATTGAAGCCCCGGTAAACGGCGGCCGTAACTATAACGGTCCTAAGGTAGCGAAATTCCTTGTCGGGTAAGTTCCGACCTGCACGAATGGCGTAACGATCTCCGCACTGTCTCAACCAGAGACTCAGTGAAATTGAATTCTCGGTGAAGATGCCGAGTACCCGCAGAAAGACGGAAAGACCCTGTGCACCTTTACTACAGCTTGACATTGGATTTTGGATTAGCATGTGTAGGATAGGTGGGAGACTATGAAGCAGGCACGCCAGTGTTTGTGGAGTCGCCCTTGAAATACCACCCTTGCTAATCTAGGGTTCTAATCCATAGCCGTTAACCGGCATGGAGACATTGTCTGGTGGGTAGTTTGACTGGGGCGGTCGCCTCCTAAAGAGTAACGGAGGCGTGCAAAGGTTCCCTCAGGCTGATTGGAAACCAGCCGTTGAGTGCAAACGCATAAGGGAGCTTGACTGTGAGAGAGACATCTCGATCAGGTACGAAAGTAGGTGTTAGTGATCCGGTGGTCCCGCATGGAAGGGCCATCGCTCATCGGATAAAAGGTACGCCGGGGATAACAGGCTGATCGCATCCAAGAGTTCACATCGACGATGCGGTTTGGCACCTCGATGTCGGCTCATCACATCCTGGGGCTGGAGCAGGTCCCAAGGGTACGGCTGTTCGCCGTTTAAAGTGGTACGCGAGCTGGGTTTAAAACGTCGTGAGACAGTTTGGTCCCTATCTTCTGTGGGCGTAGGATATTTGAGAGGGGCTGCCCCTAGTACGAGAGGACCGGGGTGGACGATCCTCTGGTGGACCTGTTGTCGCGCCAGCGGCATAGCAGGGTAGCTACGATCGGCAAAGATAACCGCTGAAAGCATCTAAGCGGGAAACTTGCCTCAAGATTAGATATCCCTCATCTTCGGATGACTGAAGGTCCCTTGAAGACTACAAGGTAGATAGGCCGGGTGTGTAAGCGCAGCAATGCGTTCAGCTGACCGGTACTAATAGACCGCGCGTCTTCTTTGCAAATCGCTCTATTTTTCTTATATATTTGTCCTGGTGACCAAGGCGGAGGGGACACACCCGATTCCATCTCGAACTCGGAAGTTAAGACCTCCAGCGCCGATGATACTCCGGATCCATCCGCGGGAAAGTAGGTCGTCGCCAGGACTTCTTCTTCAAA